>NZ_JBVHYH010000012.1:0-135869 GCF_055569135.1 Kitasatospora sp. NPDC029367 | reverse complement strand
GGGGGGTGCGGGGAGAGAGCCTTTCTCTCCTCGGGTGGGGGGGGGGGGTGTCCGGGGTGGTGGGGGGGTCCCCCCCCCCCCCCCGCCCCCCCCCCCCTGCTGCTCCGGTCAGCGGCGGTCAGTCGGTCAGGACCGGCTCACCCTCGGGCCGGGGAACGGCCGTCGGGGCGTTCTGCGGGGCGACGGCCGCGGGGGCCTGCTGCCGCACCAGCCACAGGCCGGTGAACACGGCGCTCACCAGGGTGACGACCCCGGCGGTGAGGAACGCGGTGTTCAGGCCGCTGCTGTAGGAGGCGCCGTGCTCCTGGCGCGTGCGCACGATGGCGCCGAGCACCGCGACCCCGAACACCGCGCCGATCTGGCGGGTGGTGCTGCTGATCCCCGAGGCGAGGCCGCCCTCCTGGGCACTGACCGAGGAGATGGCCGCCCCGGTCAGCGGGGACATGGTGAGGCCGAAGCCGACCCCGGTGACGGCCAGGCGCCACCACACGTTCAGGTACGGCGTGTCGGTGTGCACGGCGGCCATCGTCACCAGCCCGGCCCCGGCCAGCACCAGGCCCACGGTGACGACGCTGCGGAAGCCGAACCGCGCGGCGATCCGGGCGGCGTACGGGCTGCACGCCACCATCGCGAGCGTGCACGGCAGCGTCTCCATCGCCGAGCGCAGCACCGAGTGCCCCTGGACGGTGGCGAAGAACTGGGTGAAGAAGAAACCCGAGCCCATCAGGCCGAAGCCGACCACGACCATCGCCGCGTTGGAGACGGTGAACAGCCGGTGCCGGAACAGGCGCAGCGGCAGCATCGGCCGGGCCGACCGGGCCTCGACGACCAGGAACAGCACCAGCAGGACGACCGTCGCGGCGAAGCAGGACAGGATCAGCGGCGCCGTCCAGCCCTTGTCACCGGCCTCGGTGAGTCCGAAGGCCAGCGTGCCGACGACCAGGAGCGCCAGCACCTGGCCGGGCACGTCGAGCGGGGGCGCCTCGGGGTTGCGCTGGTCCGGCAGGATGCGCGCACCGACGAGGAGCGTCACCACGCCGATCGGGATGTTGATCAGGAAGATGGCCCGCCAGTCGAAGGCCTGGACCAGCAGGCCGCCGGCCGCGGGCCCGACCGCGAGGCCGATGCCGCTGAACGTGGCCCACTGGCCGATCGCCTTCACCCGGTCCCCGGGTACGGGGTAGCCGGAGGCGAGCAGCGCGAGGCTGGCGGGGCTGAGCGCGGCGGCCCCGATGCCCTGGAGGATGCGGGCGGCCAGCAGCCAGCCGACCGAGGCGGACAGGCTGCACGCCAGCGAGGCGAGCGTGAACACCGCCATGCCGCCCAGGAAGATGCGCTTGCCGCCGAAGCGGTCCGCGAAGACGCCGCCGGCCAGCAGCAGCATCGCCACCGCGAGCACGTAGGCGTTCACGATCCACTGCAGCCCGGTCAGGGTCGTGTCCAGGCGCTTCTGCATGTCCGGCAGCGCCGCGCTGGTGATGGTGTTGTTGAGGAGGACCATGAACTGCCCGATGCAGGTCACGGCGAGCAGGGCGACCCTGTTGTGGGGACGGATCCCGTCGGACACAGGGGTGGCTCCTTGTCGAGAGTCGGGGTAAGGGGACGCGGGGAAGGAAGGGTCGAGGGCGGACGGGTGGTCAGGTGCTCAGGTGCTCGGGTGCTCGGCCGGTCGGGTGCTCGGAGGTGCGGGGCGGGCGGACTCGGGTCAGTCCGCGCCGTACATCGACTCGATGGCGTCCGCGTGCAGCTCGGCGATCGCCGTCCGGCGCAGGCTGAGCTTCGGCGTCAGTTCGCCGCTCTCCGGCGTCCACGGGCCGGGCAGCAGGCGGTACTTCTTGATCTGTTCGACCCGGGCGAGGACGGCGTTGGCCTCGGCGACGGCCTGGTCGAGGGCGGCCCGGACGGCCGGGTGGCGGGCCGGGTCGGTCAGCCCCGCCGGGTCGACCCCGTTGGCCCGTGCCCAGGTGGGCAGCGCCTCCTCGTCCAGGACGAGCAGCGCGGTGACGTACCGTCGGCGGTCGCCGATGGCGGCGGCCTGGCCGATCAACGGGTGGGCGCGCAGCAGGGATTCCAGTCTCGTCGGGGCGATGTTCTTGCCACCGGCGGTGATGATCAGCTCCTTCTTCCGGTCGGTGATGGTGACCAGGCCGCGGTCGTCCACGGCACCGACGTCACCCGTGGGCAGCCAGCCGTCGGCGTCGGTGGCGGGGTCGAGGCCGCCGTCGGCGCGCAGGTAGCCTGCGCACACCACGGGGCCGCGCAGGAACAGCTCGCCGTCGGTGCCGGTCCGGACCTCGATACCGGGCCCCGGACGGCCGACCGCGCCCAGCGCGAAGACCTCCGGCGTGCTGACGGTGGCGGCTCCGGTGGTTTCGCTGAGCCCCCACACCTCGTACACGGACAGCCCGAGACCGGCCAGGAACTCCAGCACGGCAGTGGGAATGGGCGCCGCGCCGCTCAGGGCGCGGTGACAGTCGTCGAGCCCGATGGCGGCTCGGATCGGCTGCAGCACGACATCGTCCAACTTTTCATACTGGGAAGCAAGTTCGTACGGCACCGGCTGCCCGGCCGACCGCAGCCGGTACACCTCGACGGCGGTCTCCCGCGCCTCGTCGACCGCCGCGGCCTCCCCGGGCGGCAGCTCCGCGAGCCGGGCGCGCGCCGCGACCGCCAGCTTCTCCCAGACCCGCGGCACCCCGAAGAGCGCGTGCGGGCGCACCACCCGCAGCGCGGACGCCAGCTGCGCCGGGTCGTCGCAGATGGTGACGTGGCCCGCGTTGCAGATCGGCATGTAGATGCCCAGCACCCGCTCGGCGATGTGCGCCAACGGCAGGTGGGCGATGGTGCGCGGGTGCGCGGGCACCGGGACGAGACGGTCCTGCATCATCGACTCGTGGATGACGTTGCGGTGCGAGAGCACCACGCCCTTGGGGTCGCCGGTGGTGCCCGAGGTGTAGACGACGGTCAGCGGCGTGTCGGGCGTCGCGGCGTCGGTCAGCTCGTCGAAGGCGCGCTCGTCGGGCAGTTCGCGGGTCAGCTCGGCGTACGTGACGTAGCGCGGGTCACCTTCGGGGGCCTCGGCCGGCTCCACCAGGACGACCGCGCGCAGGCCCGGCATCTCCGTCAGCACCGGCTGCCAGCGCCGTAGTTGCGCCGCGCCCTCCAGCACCACGACCGTGGCCGCGCTGTGCCGGGCCACGAAGCGCAGCTGCTCGGTGCTCAGCGTGTCGTAGGGGGTGCAGGCCAGCGCGCCGAGGTGGACGGCGGCCAGGTCGGCGACCCAGTGCTCGGGCCGCTTGGACATCCCGATCAGCACCCGCTCGCCGCGGCACAGGCCGAGCCCGGCCAGGCCGTGGGCGAGCGCGGCGGTCTCGGCGCGCAGCCGCGACCAGGTCCAGGTGGTGGCGTCGGGGCCGGGGCCGCTGGTGAGCGCGGGGCGGCCGGGGTGGGCGCGGGCGTTGCGGCGCAGCAGCCGGGTGACCGTCAGGTCCCCGGTGTCCAGGGACGGTTGGGGCGGGGTGGCCGATGCCACGGCGGGCTCCTTCGGTTGCGAGGGTCGTTCCGGCTTCACTCGGCGCCGCCGCGGCCGCGCGGGCGCACCACCAGGGGGAGGCTGCGCGGGTACGGCAGGGAGCTCGTCGCCATCCTGATCCGGGCGCCCGGCGCGATGCGCAGCTGCCAGCGGGTGGCGAGGGTGGCCAGGGCGACGGTCATCGTGGTGGCGGCGAGGTGCTCCCCGATGCAGCGGTGCGCTCCGACGCCCCAGGGGACGTAGGCGCCGGGCGGCGGGGCCTGGTCGGGGTCGGCCGCGGCGCGCTCCGGGTCGAAGCGGTGCGGGTCCGGGTAGACGGCCGGGTTCCGGTGCACGGCGCGCGGGCTGTAGCCGACCTCCGCGCCGGCCGGGACGAGGGTCCCGGCGAGGACGACGTCGTGCCGGGCGCGCCGGGTGGACAGCATCGGCGCGTGCAGCCGCAGCGTCTCGTCCACGACCTTCCGGGTGTACGAGAGCTCCCTGACCCGGTCGTAGCCGAGCGGCTGCCCGGCCAGGACGCGGACGGCCTCGTCGTACAGCCGCTGCTGCACCTCGGGCCGGACGGCCGTCTCGAAGACGGCCCAGGTCAGCGTGGTGCTGGTGGTCTCCAGCCCGGCGAAGACCAGGATCAGGGCCTCGCCGCGGATCTCGTGGTCGGTGAAGGGGCGGCCGGTGTCCGGGTGGGTCGCCTTCAGCAGGATGTCGAGCACGTCCGGTACGGAGCCGGGGTTGGCCCGCCGGTCCCGGATCAGCGCGTCGATGACGGCGTGGAAGCGGCCCATGGCGGCCTCGAAGCGCCGGTTGGCGGGGGTGGGCAGGGTCGTCAGGGCCGAGGGGAAGACGGTCCCGGCGAGCAGCTTGCCGGAGATCAGGCTGAGGGTGTGCCGGATGTCGCGCACCACGGCCGGGGCCAACTCCGCGCCGAACAGGGAGCGCAGCACCACGGCGGCGACGAAGTCGGAGATCTCCTCGTCCGCCCGTACCGGTGTTCCGGGCCGCCAGGCGCCGAAGCGCCGCTGCGCCTCCTCGACGATGGCCCGGGTGTGGTCGCGCACGCTGGTGCGGCTGAAGGCCGGCTGGAGGGTGCGCCGCTGGTGCCGGTGGTGCGCGCCGTCGGAGGCGATCGGCGGGTTCCCGAAGTGCCCGGCCAGGACGTCGAAGAAGCGGCCGCGTTCGAAGGCGTCGGTGTCGACCTGGATGCGGTGCACCAGGGCCGGGTCGTTGGCCAGGTACAGGCCGACGGGCCCGAAGCCGACCCGCACCAGCGGGTCCTCGGTCCTGGTGGACTCGAAGAAGGACAGCGGTCGGCGCAGCAGTGCGGGCACGTGGCCCAGGACGGGAACCCGCCCGGGGGCCGGCGGGCAGGGGGCGGTGGTGGTCGCTGACATGGCGCTACGGGCTCCTCGTCGTTGCCTGGGCGGCGGGTGCCGCGGTCAGTGGGAAGGGCCGGGCACGGTGCCGACGGCGAGCACGTTGCCCTCGCTGATGTAGCCGTCGGGGTCGTCCAGCGGGTGGGCGGGAGCGGCCGGGTCCGCGAACCGCCGCCACTCGCCGTCGAGGCCCAGGGCCAGGGCCTGCCCGGCCAGTTGGGCGCACGCGGCCTTGTAGAACTCCTGGGCGGCGGGGGCCAGTGGGGCGTGGTGCTCGATCAGGACGGTCCGCTGGCGCACCTCGGTGAGCCCGGCGCGCCTCAGGTGGCGGTGGAGCTCGCGGCTGCGCAGCAGCTGCCGGGCGTAGCCGGGCCGCGCGCCCGCGGCGCGGAAGAAGTCGGTGAACAGGTAGGGGTCGGCGGGCCGGGCGGTGATCAGGTGGGCGTCCAGGTCCTTGACCGCGACGGTGCCGCCGGGGCGGACCACCCGGATCAACTCCGCCAGTGCGCGGGCGAGTTCGTCGTCGTTCAGGTACTGCACGGTGTTGGCGCACCAGGCCGCGTCGAAGCTGTCGTCCGGGTGGGGCAGGTCCAGCAGGTCCGCCGTGCGGACCTCGGTGGGGCAGGGCAGCCGCCAGGCGGCCGCGCGGTCGGCGGCGAGCGCGGCGTTCTCCTCGGCCAGGTCGACGGCCGTGATCCGGCCCTCGGCGCCGACCAGCGCGGCCAGGTGCGGCAGGAAGTCGCCGGGGCCGCAGCCCGCGTCCAGGACGTGCTGTCCGGGGCGCAGGCCGGCCCGGCCGAGCAGCTCCAGATAGGTCTCCTCGCAGGCGCGGAAGTGCGCGTCGACGATGGTGTGGTGGGTGAAGCCGAGGCCGGTCGAGGAGGTGTGGCCCCAGGCCTCGTGGTCCTCGGTCAGCATGCCCCGGCCCCGCTCCGGGCGTCCGCCGTGGCGTCGACCTCGGCCAGCAGGCCGCGGAGGGCGTCGGTGACCGCCTCGGGGGCTTCCAGAGGCTGGAGGTGGCCCGTGCGGGTGAGGGTGATCAGGCGCCCCTGCGGCAACACGTCCGCCACGTACCGGGACTCCTCCGGGGCGACCAGGGCGTCCTGCGCGCCGGCGATCACCAGGGCGGGGATCCGGGCCGCGCGCAGCACGTCGGTGGAGTCGGGGCGGGCCGCGATCGCCCGCTGGGCCCAGGCCAGGGCGGCGGGGTCGGCGGCGCGGGCGTCGGCGAGGACCCGGGCGAGCAGCTCGGGGCGCTCGGCGCAGGTGGAGTCGGCGAGCAGCAGCGGGGTGACCCGCTCCACCAGCGCGGGCCGGTGGGCCGGGTCCTGAACCAGGTCCGCGAAGCGCAGCCGCTGGGCGGCGTCCTCGGGGTCGTCGGCGGTGGCGCGGGCGGAGAGCAGGGCGAGCCCGGCGACCCGGTCGGGGTGGCGGCGCAGGAACGCCATGGCCGCGTAGCCGCCCATGGACGATCCGACCAGGACGACCCGGTCCAGGCCGTGCCCGTCGAGCGTGCGGGCCAGGTCCTCGGCGACCACGTCGAGCGAGGGCGGGGCGTCGCCGAGCGGGGCCGATCCGAAACCGCGCTGGTCGACGGCCAGGACGGTTCGCCCCAGGGCGCGCAGGGCGCTCTCCTGGGCCGCCCACATCGAGGCGTGCAGGGAGAGGGCGTGCAGCAGGACGACGGGCGTACGGGTGCCGGGCGCGCGGGTGCCGGGCGCGTGGGAGCCGGACGTTCCGGTGGCGGTCACGGTCACCGGGAGGCCTCCGCCTCGGCCGTGGTGATGAACTCCCGTACGTGGTCGTGCTCCTCGGCACCGCGGACCCACGCCAGGGTGACCGGGGCGGGCGGCAGGTCGTGGATCGGCACCACCTCGATGCCGGGCGGCGCGAGGTCGGCCAGCGAGACCAGCGAGATGTGCACGGCGTCGCCGGCGGCGACCGTGCGCATCATCTCCGGGACGGTGCGCACCCGGCGCACCCGGCGGATCGGGCGCCCGGCGGGTGTGCGCGGTGGTACGACGTCGTCCCACACGTACGCGGGGAAGACGCCGGGCGGGGCGAAGGCGTCGTAGTCGGCGAGCTCCTCGATGGAGACCGACGCCCGCCCGGCCAGCGGGTGCCCGGAGCCGACGACCACCGCGCGGGCGTCCTCGGTGAGCACCCGGCTGGTGACCAGGTCGGGCTCGTTGATGCCGAACTTCACGATCATCACGTCGAGTTCGCCCGCCCGGACACCACGGAACGGATCGGCGATGTCGTACTCGACCAGCTGCACGTCGGCCCGCTCGCGGCCGGCCAGCCGGACGATGCGGTCCACCACCTCGGTGGAGCCGTGGTAGCCGAACCGGACGGTCCGGGAGCCGGCAGCGGTCGGGATCTGCTCGGGCGTCGTGGTCTGCTCAGGCAACGCGTGCCTCCTCGGTCAGTCCGGCGGCTGCCTTGAGCCGTCCGGGAAGGTGCTTCTCGGTGGTCACGCGCACGGTCACCAGGCGCGCGGGGGCCCCGACGATCCGGGGCACCTGGTGCACCACCAGGTGGTCGCCGGGCGCGATGTGCCCGTCCAGGACGGCTTCCGCCAGCACGTGGTTGACGTGCACCAGGGCCTCCGAGATGGTGCACTCCGCGGTGGCGACGTACAGGTCCCGGCGGGCCCGCGGGCGGCCCGCCGGATGGGGCCCGTCCGGTATCTCGACCAGGGTGTCCGGCCGGTCCGGCAGCCTGGCGGGCGCGTCGAAGGCCTTGAGCAGCCGGCGCAGCGAGGCGGTCCGGGCGGCGGGCCCGGGCGCGGTCCACGCCGCGGAGCCGTCGGCGGCGGTGTGCGCGAAGCGGAACCGCTCGCCCAGCTGCTCCGGGTTGCCGGCGAGGAAGACGGTACGGGTGAAGGAGGTGCGCCAGTCCGCCGCCTGCCGGGGTTCGACGCCGAGGGCGAAGACGCAGGTGTCGCGCACCCACCGGGCCAGGTCGAAGCTCCTGAGCACCACCGCGACCGAACTGCCGGTGTCGCCCTCCGCGGTGATGTCGCTGCGGGCGGCGGTCAGGCCGTCGTACGAGCTCAGGTCGTGCCGGGCGGCGAGGTCGGGTCGGGCGGCGCGGATCCGCATCGCCTCCCGGGCGCGCAGGCAGTCCTGCGTCATGGGGGCGGCCGTCGCGCTCACATGAACACCCCCCTCAGCAGGTCCTCGGCGGGCGCGGCGCGGTGCCTGCCGAGGAGGTGGGAGGTCAGCCGGTAGGGGTCGACGTACACGTGGTCCTTGCGGTGCCGCGCCAGCCGGTCGGACAGCGTCGGCCGGTCCGTCGCCGGGCCGGCCTCGTCCAGCAGGCGCGCGGCCCGCCGGACGTACTGCAGCAGCAGGTCGGAGCGGAACGACTGCTGCCATCCGGGGCCGAGCACGGCGATGAAGTACAGCCGCATGCCCAGGCGTACGGCGTCCTCGTGGTGCTCGGCGCGGGCGGCGTCGATCAGCGTCCCGGCGTGCAGCCCCCGCCAGCCGCCCTGCCGGGCGGAGCGGATCCGGCCCTCGATCGGCACCCGGCCGACCGAGACCCGCCGCACCCGTGGGCCGAGCGCGCTCAGCACCCGCTCCAACTGCTGGTAGTCGGCGTCGAGTTCGTGGTCGTAGAGGAGCACCAGCTCGTCGAAGTCGGGGGCGAGCGGGATGAGTTCCCGCAGGGCGCAGGCCAGGTAGTTCGGCCGCCCGTCCGCGGTGACCAGCCGGCGCAGCGGCAGCCCGAAGCGGGTGAGGTCCAGGTAGACGGGGCCGCCGACCTCGCGCTGGTCCAGGCACATGCCGAGCGCGGTGAGCCGGTCGAGGACGGCCTCCAGGCCCAGGCCGGGCGGCTGGTGCCGCAGCAGGCCCGGGTCGTGCAGGCCGAGGGCCGCGTAGTGCCCGGACCACAGCTCCAGGACGCGGGTGCTCACCGGGTGCACCCAGCCGCGTTCGACCGCTTCGGCGTACGGGAGCAGGGCCTGCGCGGGGGCCCGCTCGGCCGCGCGGAAGGCGACGTACAGCTCGCCGATCCGCTCCTCGGTGAGGTCGCCGTAGTCGGTGGCGCCCCGGCTGCGGTCGAGGAACTCCCAGAAGCCCAGGGTCTGTTCGGTGGCGTGGTAGGTGGTGTGGCTGTAGCGGTAGGCGACGTCCGCGAGCGGGCGGGTGGCCCGGTACATCACGTCCGTCCACAGCAGCCCCTTGAGGTGGCTCGGCGTGAGCGGCTTGGACGGGGTGATGGTGACGGGCGCGAGGAGCACCCGGGGCCGGTCCACGGCGCCCGGCCGCGGGCGGGGGCCCGCCACGGAGAGGGTCGTCGTCATGCGCGAGTCCCTTCTGTCGCGGTGACCAGGCGGAGGAGCTCGTCCCGGCCCGGCGGCGGGGTCGGTGCGGGACCGGCGGGGGCCGCCTGCCGGACCCGGGCGAGGAACTTGTCGTCGGCGAACAGCTCCGCGGGCGTGCACAGGGTCATCAGCATCCGCGTGAGCCCCCGCCAGACCGTGCCGTCGGTACGGGCCGCAGCGGCGATCTCCGCGCCGGTGGGCAGCTCCCCGGTGTGCAGCTCCCCCGTGGGCAGCTCGCCGGGCGGCACCGGCGCGGCGGGGCGGCCGTCGACGGCGGCCTGCCAGCGGGCGCTGCGGAGCCGGTCGGCGCCCGCGGCCTGCTCGTACCAGGGCAGGAACAGTTCGTGGGTCATCCGGGCGACGGCCAGGCGCTGCGCGACGTCGATGTCGGGCCGCTCGGCCAGCAGGTCGGCGAGCCGGAAGGCGTGGTCGAGGGCGAGCGACATGCCTCGGCCGAAGAGCGGGTTGGTGATGCAGGCGGCGTCGCCGACCTGGAAGAGGCCCGGGACGGGGAACTGCTGCGGGCCGGCCGCCCCGCGGAGGGTGTTGGGCGGGCTGGAGATCACCCGCACCGGGGAGATCGGGGAGCTGACGCCGTCCGCCAGCCAGGGGGCGAGGCCCGGGGTGGCGCGGGCGGCCGCGGTGAACCCGGTGCGGGTGCGCAGGGCGGCCTGGAGGACGCGGTCGCCCGGCAGGGAGCCCAGGGCGATGGAGAAGGTGCCGTCGTCGCCGGGGTGCAGTACGCCCGCGTAGTGGTCGTAGACGTCCCCGACGCCGTGGCCGCGGTTGAGCGGCCCCGGCAGGGTGCGGCCCCGCAGCCGGTAGAAGCGGGTGTGGCCGACCAGTCCGGACGCGCTGATGCGGTCGGCGGTCACCGGGATCCCGGCGCCGTGCAGCCAGCGGCGGGACAGCGCCCGGCGCCCGGTCGCGTCCACCACGATGTCGGCGGGCACCCGCTCGCCCGTGCCGGTGACGACGGCCGCCACGCCCCGGTGCCCGCGGTGGAGTTCGAGGGCGACGACGGTGGTGTCGTGCCGGAGGGTGACCCCGGCCGTGTCGCCGACGGTCCGGTGCAGCAGCAGCTCCAGGGTGGAGCGGCGGCAGCCGAGCGCGACCAGCTCGGCGTCGCCGGGTTCCGGGGCGCTGTCGGCGGCGTCGGCGGGCAGCGCCCGGGTGAGGTCGAGGACGGGTGCGCCCGCGGCCCTGGCGGCGGCCAGCAGCCGCGGTGCGCGCTCGCGCAGCACGCGGACGCCGAGCGAGGTGAGGGTGTGCGACTGGAGGCCCTGGGGCGCGGTCGGGCGCCGCCACCCCGAGCCGGGATCCGCGCCGGACCACCGCGGCGGACTCGGGGCGCGCTCCAGGACCAGCACGCGGTACCCGATGCCGGACAGGGCGAGCGCGCTCGCCAGCCCGGCGACGCTTCCGCCGGCGATCACTGCGGTCGGCATGTCAGCGCCGCCGCCCGTGGACGAAGAAGACCCGGCGCACGTCGCGCTCGCTGCGCGGGGGCACCGGATCGGGCCAGCGCCCGTAGTCGGCGCCCGGCTCGCCGGGCTGGGTCGCCCGGACGTCGAACCCGTGCCGGTCGAAGAGCTCCTCCGGCTCGTCCGTGCCGAACAGCCAGGGGCAGCCCCAGCCGCTGAACACGTCCAGCAGGCCGCGCATGTGGGGCAGGGTCAGGGCGGCCGCGTTGACGATGTCGGCGGCGATCCGGCTGCCGGGGGCCGAGATCGCGGCCACCCGCTCCAGGACGCGGTGGGCGTCGGGCGCGGGGACGTAGTAGAGGAGGCCTTCGAGCAGCCAGGTGGAGGGGACGGCGGGGTCGTACCCGGCGGCCTCCAGGCGGGCCTCCCAGTCCGGCTCGGTGAGGTCGACGGCGACCTTCCGGTGGTCGGTGCGCGGCTCGGTCGCCCCGAGCCGCTCGGCCTTGTACGCGAGCACGGCCGGCCGGTCCACCTCGAACCAGCGCACCCGGTCGGGCCAGTCCAGGCGGTAGGCGCGGGAGTCCATGCCGGCCGGGGCCAGCACGATCTGGGTGGTGTCCGGGTCCTCGGCCGCCGCCCGGAGGTAGTCGTCGAAGAACCGGGTGCGGATCGCGTTGTAGTCGGGGGTGCTCGGGATGGTGCGCTCGCGGCCCGGCGGGAAGGTCGCGCGGATCACCTCGGCGAGCAGTTCGGGGCCGATGTCCCCGGCGAGGGCGGCGGCGTGCGGGTCCTGGTACAGCCGGTCCGGGCGCTCGCTCTCGGCGGCGCGCAGGGCGGCGGTGAGGAGCGCGGTGCGCTCGACGGCGTCCAGTGAAACGGTCATGTCGGTCCTCCGGTTGGTGGGTGCGCAGGCCCGCGGCGGCTCGTCGCCGGCTCAGCGGGCTGCTGTGCCGTGCCCTTCGGGGCCCTGCCCGGTCAGCCGGGCCCACTCCTGGGGGTCCTGTCTGAACAGCCGGTCCTTGACCTGGGTGGGCCGGATGCCGCTCTCGACCCGGGCCTGCCAGTCGCGCAGGAACGCGTCGGGGTCGAGGGGCAGCAGGGCCGGTGCGCAGAGCCCGCCCCGGCTGCGCGCCGTGCGGTAGTCGGCCGACTGGTGCTGGAGGGCCCGGTCGAGGAGGGCGGTGAAGCGCTCGGACTCCTCCCGGCTCCACGGGGTGCGCGGGGCGACGGCGAACTCGTAGCCCGGGGAGCGCCGCGGCGCCCCGGCGACCCGGCAGGCGACGTTGCGCAGTTCGAGGCCGGTGGCGTCCAGCGCGCCGTGCAGCGCCCTGATCACCTGGGCGTCGCGCAGCCGCTCGCCGGCGTGGTCGGAGCGGTTCGCCCGGCCGGCGTACTCCAGGCGCGGCACGCCGTCCTGGTGGTCGACGACGCGGACGACGTCGCCCACCGCGTAGCGGTAGAGCCCGCCGACGTGGCTGAACACCACGTGGTAGTCGCGGTCCGGCTCCAGCTCGTGCGGCCGGAGGGTGGCGGTGTCGGGGCCGAGGTCCCGGTCGGCGTCGGCGAACTCGTACACCGCGGCGTTCGCCACCAGGCTGCCGGCCCGGCCATGCCGGTCCAGGGCGACGCCCACCGGGCCCTCGGAGGCGGCCACGGGGGCGGGCAGGGCCACCACCCCGGGGCCGTACTCCTCGCGCAGCCGCGGCAGGTACAGCGAGGCCACCCCGGTGGTCCAGCAGAACAGCGCGCGCATCCGGGGCCAGACGTGGCAGGGGCGCACGGTGCCGTGCCGGTCGGCGAGGCGCTCCAGTTCGGCGGCGCGGGCGGGGTCGGGGGCGCGGTGCGGCAGTCCGCCGAGGGTGCCGTCGCGGACCTCCCGGACGATCCGAGGCCACCACAGGTTCAGCTGGTACGGCAGGGCGGCGACCATCGCCGGGTTGATGCCGATGACGCAGCGGACGTCGCTCTCCACCGCCAGGCGCAGCCGCAGGTACATCTTCTCCGCGTGCCGGTCCGCCGCGACGGGCACCGGGAGGGTCGCCCAGGGGGCGCCGGTGCCGGGCTCCGCGGACAGCGGCTCCCCGAAGGCGGCGCCGAAGTCGACCTGGCTGGCGCCGACATGGGGGCGCCCGGAGGCCGTGGTGGGCGGGGCCGCGATGGGGTCGTGCTTGAGGTTCAGCACCGCCCCGGGGGACTCCAGGACCTCCGGGAAGTGCTCGATGAGCGGCGCCCACGCGGCGTAGTAGAAGGGGAAGAAGGTGGTGCGCATGAAGCGGGGGGTGACCGGGATCTTCTTGTGGGCGCCGGTGCTGCCGCTGCTGGTGAAGAACACGGCGGGGTGGTCGGCGGTCAGGACGTTCCGCTCACCGGCCGCGGCCCGTTCGATCCACGGTTCGAGGTCGGCGTAGCTCTGCACCGGGACGGCGCTGCGGTAGTCGTCCAGGGTGCGGATGCGGGCGAAGCCGTGCCGTCTCCCGTACTCCGTGCCCGCGTTGAACTCCAGCAGGTCGGTCAGCACCTGCTGCTGCCGGGCGGCCGGGTCGCCGAACGCGGCCCGCAGGGCCTGCCGTTCGGCGAAGACCCGCTCGCGGTAGCGCCGCAGCCGGACGGGGTCGGACCAGGCCTCAGCAGAACTCATGGCTGACCACCTCCCGGATCGCGGCCGCGGTGAGCTCCGGGTGGTCCAGTTCCTCGATGACGGTGACCGGCAGGTCCTGGATCTCGTCCCGCATGACCTTGGCGAGGTCGCTCTGGTACCGCCGGAAGCCGGCCCAGTCCGGCCGCGGGCCGTAGTGCTCCAGGACGTTGAGGTCGGCCCCCTCCCGGCTGCGCTGCCAGGTCGTCTCGGGCGGCACGTCGAGGTAGACCACCCGGCTCGGCCGGGGGAAGGTGCGCCACCAGTCGAGCAGGGGGCTCTCCCCCGCCCCGGCGAGGCGGCACTTCGCCAGCAGCTTGTAGTAGTAGGAGTCGACGAGGACGGGGGTGCCGGCGTCGGCGCGCAGCAGTTGGTCGCGCAGGTGGACGACGGCGGTCTGCACGAGCGTGGCGAGGAAGTCCGGGGACCACACGCCCGGGTGCGGCGCCACGTCCTTGACGACGTTGCGGCGCAGCCGGGCGATGAGCTCGTGCTCGGGGGCGAGGCGGGTGTCGTCCACGGAGAGGAACCGCCACGGGGGCGCGGTCCGGGCGAGTCGGTCGAGTGCCGAGGACTTGCCCGAGTAGTCGGGGCCGAGGAGTACGCAGAAGGGCGGGTGCCCGCCGTCGAAGTCGATGGGAGTCCTCCTCGCTACAGGGCCGACAGGAAGGTGTCGACGGCCAGGGACGCCTGGACCGGGTTGAGCCGGGGGTCGCAGAGGCTGGTGTAGCGCGCCGTCAGGGCCGCCTCGTCCGGCACGTTCGCGCCCACGCACTCGGTGACGTCCTCGGCGGCGGTCTCCAGGTGCAGGCCGCCGGGGCGGATGCCGACGCTGCGCAGGGCGGAGACGAAGCCCCGGATCTCGTCGGAGACGTCGTCCAGGCGCCGGGTCTTGAGCCCGTTCGAGGCCTTGTAGGTGTTGCCGTGCATCGGGTCGCAGAGCCAGACGACGGGGTGGCCGGCGTTCTTGACGGCCTGGGCGAGGGCCGGCAGGTGGGTGCGCACGTCGTCCTTGCCGAACCGGGAGATCAGCGTCAGCCGGCCGGGCTCGCGCTCGGGGTCGAGGCGCCCGACCACGTCGAGCAGGTCCTGCGGCTTCGCCTTGCCGCTCACCTTGCAGGCCACCGGGTTCATCACGTCGGCCAGCAGGCGCACGTGCGCGCCCTCGCTGTGCCGGGTGCGCTCGCCGATCCACGGGAGGTGGGTGGAGCCCAGGAACCAGCCGCCCGCGGACTCGTCGAACCGGACCAGGGCCGTCTCGTAGTCCATCACCAGGGCTTCGTGGCTGATCCAGGTGCGCCGGCCGATCGCCGGGCTGCGGTCGTGCCGCCCCTCGATGGCGTCGGCCACCGTCTTCGCGGCCCGGTAGGCGCGCAGCATCCGCTCGGGGTCGTGTCTGCGGGCCGCCGCGTCCGGGGCCTCGGAGTTGACGATGTGGCCGCGGAAGGCCGGCAGCGGGCGGCCGTCCACGTCCTCGGTGGGCGCGGACCGGGGCTTGGCGAACTGGCCCGCGATCCGGCCGATCCGGACGACCGGGAGCCCGGTCGAGACCGCGACGGTGTCGGCGAGGCGCACGAGGGCGCGCTCCTTGCGGACCGCGTGCTCGGCCGTGCACTCCGCGAAGTCCTCCGCGCAGTCGCCGGCCTGGAGCACGTGGGCGTCGCCGGCCGCGACGTCGGCGAGTTCGCGGCGCAGCTGGAGCAGGTCGGGCAGCCGGGTGAGGACGGGCCGGCCGGAGAGGTCGGCGCAGACCTCGTCGCGCCGGGCCGGATCGGCCCAGGAGGGCTGCTGGGCCGCCCGGTAGAAGCGCCAGCCGGTCTGGTCTCCGGCGTGCGAGTGCGGAGTGCGGGCCGCCTGTTCGGCGGTCGCGAGAGCCTGGGGCATGACAGTTCCTTCGCTGGGGTGAAGGGCGATCAGGCGGTGACGGTGCCTGGCGGTGACGGTGCCTAGTCGCTCGTGAGCTGGACCATGTGCGGGTTGAACTGCTCGTGCACGTAGGCCCGTCCGCCGGCGGCGTAGTGGATGACGTACTCCTTGAAGGCGGAGTCCACCCACTGCTCGGTGAGGCTGTCCCGCCAGCGCATGAGTCCGGTGGACAGCTGCTCGCGGTGCTGGTGCACCTGCTGGTCGCGGAGCTGGAGGCCGATCGGGGTGAGCGCGTCGGGCACGCCCATCCGGCGGCGGGCGGCCCCGTCGAAGACCACCCGGTTGATGCTGACCACCTCCTGCTCGGGGGTCACCAGGCAGGAGCGGCGCTCCAGGACGACGGCGGTGTCGGCGAGTCCGAGCGCGGAGCGGATGCCGTCCGGGAGGCGGCCGGCCGGGGTGTCGCCCTGGGCGTCGACCCGGATCGACAGGTCGTGGCCGGTGAGGGCTTGCAGCAGCAGGGTGGTGGAGCCGTCGCAGGCCAGCAGCATCCGGGTGCTGGCGCTCAGTTCGGCGGTCGGCTGGAGGGGGCTCATCATCGGTCTCCTGGGCTGTCCTTGGTTGGTGTGCCGGAGGGGGGAGCGTCCTGCGGTCGCGCCGTTGCGAGGGAAGGAGGGAAGGGGTGGCCGCGCCGGGGGGCGTGGCGCGACCACCCCGGTTCAGGGGGGCGGCGCGGGCGTCAGTGCGTCCGCACCGGTTCGGCCGGCCGGCCGTCGGGCTCGGCGCTGCCGACCCCGCCCGCGGCGGCGCTCGGCAGCGGCGGGCGGCTGCGCGCGAAGCGCTTCATCAGCGGCTGCTCCACGCCGATGTACAGCAGCCAGGAGAAGAAGAGGCTGATCAGCACTTCCAGGGCGAGGATCCCGGCCCCGACCGGCGCGCTGTGCGTGGCGCTGAGGCCGAAGCGGTCGACGAAGACGTGCACGGTGATGTCGTGGACCAGGTAGAAGGCGAACGAGACCTCACCGAGCCAGACGAAGACCCGCTTGCGCAGGAACGAGGGCCGGCCCGCGATGTCGGTGCTGGCCATCGCGGCGATCAGCAGGGCGACCGGGATCAGCGTCACGGCGCTCATCGCGTACAGCCACGGCACCCACTTCAACTCGACCACGTAGGCGACGGCGACCAGCGCCAGCGCCGGCACCACCGGGAACTTGATCCAGCGGCCGGTCATGACGATCCGGGCCATCAGGATGCCCACCGCGAACTCCAGGATCCGGAACGGCGGCAGCTGCCAGACGAACCAGTACTGCCACACGGAGGCCTGGAACTTCAACGGCATGGCGGGAGAGTCGGGCAGGGTCGCGTAGGCGATGGCGGGGACTGCGACCACGGCGGCGGCCAGGATGCCCACCCAGAGCCACAGCCGCTCCGGCCGGATCCGCTGGATCGCCCGGTGCAGCAGCGGGAAGCACAGGTAGAAGACGGCCTCGACGGAGAGCGACCACGCGGGCGGGTTGATGCTCTGGAAGACCTTGGCGTCCGGGATCCAGGTGTGCAGCAGGAAGAGGTTGGAGATCCCCGCCGTCCAGGTGGCCTTCATGTAGGCGAACAGCGCCAGCGCGACGAAGAAGGTCACCACGTGGTTCGGGTAGATCTTGACGAACCGGCGCCGCCAGAACTGCCGGGGCTTGTCCCCCGGGCGGGCCGACCAGGTCAGCACGAAGCCGCTGAGGACGAAGAAGAACCCGACGCCCAGCCAGCCCGCCTTGCTGACGGCGTGCGTGACGGAGGTGGCGGTGCCGCCGGTGAACGGCGTGTAGGGCGGCAGGGTCGAGTGGAAGAGGAAGACCATGAACGCGGCGAAGAACCGCATGCCGGTCAGTGAGGGCAGCCGTGAGAAGCGCGCGGACGCGGGCACGGGTGTCCCGGTCGGACTGGACATGGTGAAGACTCCCGACGGTGAGGTGGGGGACGGCGGCCAGGTCACCCGGCCGGTGTGACTACGCCCTTGGCGTCCAGCAGGAACTCGGTGTAGTTGCCGTCGTGCGGCATGCCCGGCACCAGCTCCCAGGGGAGGACCGCGCCGTCGGTGATCTTCCGGACGGACGGGTCGAGCAGCGCCTGTCCGGTGATCGCGGCGTTCTCGGTCAGCAGGTTGAGCACCAGCGAGGGCCGCAGCGGGGCGATGCCGTCGGCCGGGCTCCAGGGGGCGACCACGACGAACGGGAAGGCCAGTTCGGTGCCGACGGCCGGGTGGTCCGCGCGGTCGGCGGCGAGGACCACGGGGCGGGGCAGGAAGGAGCCGTCGCCGAGGTCGACGAGGAAGTCCTCTCCGTACAACGGGGTGCTGTGGTCGGTGAGTTCGGTGACCAGCTTGGCCATCTGCCGGCGCAGCCCGTCGGCGCGCTCGCGCCCGACGACGAGGAGCACGCTCTCCGGGTCGGCGGCCGGCAGCACCGGCAGCCCGGCCAGTCGCCCGGCCAGGGCGGCCGCGGTGTCGTGGACGTCGTTGCTGGTGAGGACGGCCGAGAGGTTGGTGCAGCGGGTGCCGCCGTCGAAGGCCGCGCTGGTGGCCAGGTGGTCCAGCAGGGCGTCGGTCAGCGGCACGTCGAGCAGGGCCCGGGAGCGCCCCGGGCCGCGGGTGGCGACCCGGGCGCGGTCGCTCCAGTCGCTCACCGCCTGCTCGTTGCCGTAGATGATGCCGCGGTCGGCGGCGTTCAGCAGGAACGAGCCGACGGCGTGCGGGCTCGGCAGCACGGCCAGCTTCTCCGGCGCCAGCCCGGCCGCCAGCAGGGCGGCGGCCAGTCGGCGCGGGGTGAACGGATCGCGGCTGCCGGGCCGGACGACCACGCTGTAGCCGTGGTGCAGCGGCTGGACCCAGGTGGCGTGCGGCAGCGGGTGGTTGCTGGCCATCACGGCGGTGAAGAGCCGGCCCGCCGGCGCCCGGTGGACGCGGTGGGTCGGTGTCAGCCGGGCGGCGGGCAGCTCTGCCGCGGTGGTGGCGGGCAGCTCCTCGATCTCGGCGGCCATGTCCGCCAGGCCGCGCCGCACGGTGGTGGAGGCGAGGCCGGTGCCGCGCACGGTGTGCCGCACGTAGTCGTCGGCGCTCTCGCCGTCCAGCTCGGCGATGGCGAACAGCCGCGCGGCCGTACGGAACACCGCCGGCTCGGGGGGCAGGCCGTCGGCGTCGCGGCGCAGCCGGTTGACGGCGGCCTGGGCGGCCAGCCTGGGGGCGAGGCCGATGTCCGCGAGCGGTTCGCCGTGCACGTCGGTCAGGACGGTGCGGTCGGCGCTCGGCCGGCTCTCCCCGGCGACCAGGGGGTCGATGACGAGCACTCAGTACACCCCCTCGACGACGTCGGCGTCCTCGAAGGTCGCCACGCTGGTCACCTCCGCCAGGCCGTCGACGCCGCCCTCCGAGGCCGGCCGGACCCGCACGGCGGTGTCCCGTTCCAGCACGTTGGGCAGGAACATCTCCTCGCTGACCAGGTGCAGTCTGACCCGGCCGCGCTCGCCGTAGCCGACCTGCTCGCCGTCCTCGTCCACCAGGTCCAGGCGGGTGGTCTCGGCGAACGGCTCGAAGACGCAGGCGTGGACGTCCTCGGGCGTGCGGACCCGCTGCGGGGCCACGCCCATCAGGCTGTTCCCGTAGATCCCCACCAGGCGGGCGTCGGGGAAGAAGTCCTCCCGGACCACCCGCAGGCTCTCCGGGCTGAACGAGGTGCCGGCCCAGATGATCGCCCCGACCCGGGAGGCGACCAGTTCGTGCAGCTCCGGCCGGGCGCAGATGGCCTCGATCAGCGGCGGCGTGGTGCTCAGCACCCGCACCGGCTGGCTCAGCAGGACTTCGCGGGCCTGGTCGAGGAGGTGGTCGATGTAGTCGTCGGCCTCCTGCTGCCGGCCGGAGCCGAGCAGGCGCTTGACCCAGCGCGGATCGAGGTCGACGGTGTAGCACAGGCCGCCGGCGGGCTCGGCGTAGCGGGAGGTGTCGTAGGCCACCACGTGCGGGCCGGTGGGCCCCAGGTGCAGCCAGTCGCCGGTCTCGGGCACGCCGTGCTCGGTCAGCCGCTGCCTGGTCCAGGCGCCCATCCGGGAGCGGTAGTTGCCGTCGACGATGCGCTTGGGGGCGCCGGTGGTGCCGCCGGACTCGTAGACCCGGAAGACCTGGCCCGGTGCGGCGCCCCTGGGTATCAGGTCGGCCGCCGGGACGGTGCGCAGTTCGCGGCTGACGTCGGGGAAGCGCAGCAGGTCGGCCGCGCCGGTGACGTCGGTGCGCGGGTCGAAGCCGAGGTCCGCGCGGCGGGCGAGCCAGAACGGCGAGCCGGTGGCGTCGTCGAAGTGCCAGGCCATCAGGGCGCGGACGTGGGCGTCGAAGTCGGCCGCCCCGAGGGGTGGGCGGTGCGGGTCGGACAGGTGGGCGGTGGTGCTGGTCACGCGTTCGTCCCTTCGGAGCGGTGCGGCATCAGATCGGCTGGTTGAGCGCGTCGTCCACCTGGTGGGCGACCGCTTCCAGGCCGTTGCGGATGAAGTCGAGCTGCCGGTCCAGGGACGCCTGGTCGGTGGTGTTCATCTCGGCCAGGAGGATGTTGCGGGAGGCGTCCTGGGCGATCTTGGCGCGGCCGAAGCGGCGGTCCTGGAACTCGGCCAGCAGCTCCCGGAGGTCGCCGTCGCGGCCGAGCGTCTCGCCGAGCACGGCGGCGTCCTCGATGGCCATGGCCGCGCCCTGGGTGCGGTGCGGCGCCATGGCGTGGGCGGCGTCGCCGAGGAGCAGCAGCCCGTCCTGGTACCAGGGCAGCGGAAGGAGCACCTCCTCGATCGGCGCGTACACGATGTCGTCGTCGGGCTGGATGCGGTCGCGCAGTTCGCCGATCAGGCCGGTGTAGCCGGCCAGCCGCTGGGTGAGGTGGGCGTGGAAGTCCTCCCGCGCGTGGCGCGGGTTGCCCGGCTCGGGCGTCACGTGCAGCAGGTACATGACATCCGTGTTGAGCGGGAAGAGGCCCGCCTTGGTGCCCATGCCCTGGAAGTACATGTTCCGGGTGACGTCGGGGTGCCGTTCGAGGGCCACCCGCCACACCGAGTAGCCGGTGAACCGGGGCTCGATGCCGAGGGCCGCCTTGCGGAAGGAGGAGCGGATCCCGTCGAACGCGACCACCAGGTCGTAGTGCTCGGTGCTGCCGTCGGTGAGGAGGGTCTCGACCCCGCCGTCGGCGGTGGTGGTCATCTTCTCCACCGAGGTGCCGTAGCGGATCGTGGTGCCCACGTCGACGCAGGCCTTCTCCAGGATCCGGGCCAGGTCCTTGCGCTGGATCGCGCAGTTGGCGGGCACGCCGTCGACCCCGAGCTTGGAGCGCAGCGCGAGCAGCAGCCGGGAGGCGGAGTCGTGGAAGTCGACCCGGTCGAAGGTGAAGCCGTGGCCGAGGACCTCGTCCAGCAGGCCGAGCTGCCTCAGGGCCCGCAGCGCGTTGCCCGGGATGTTGATGCCGACGCCGGCGACGAGGTTCTCCGACTGGATCTCGACGACGGTGGTGTCGATGCCCTGCTGTCCGAGTGCGGCTCCGGCGGCGAGACCGCCGATGCCCCCTCCGATGATCAGGATGCGGCGTTTCACTGTGACTCCTCACGCATGAAGGGACGGATACGGCTCACTGGTGCTGTTGCTGGGGCAGGCCGGCCACCCAGCGCGCGTGGTCGCGGACGAGCTGGCGGTCGGGGGCGAGGAGGAGCAGCACGCGGTCCGAGCCGATGAACTCGTCGGCGAAGGGGCCGCCCAGGTACTTGGTGGACAGCTCGTCGATGTGCTCGCGGGCCTCGGCGCCGAGGACCTCCTCGACCACCCGGCCGCGGACCTCGGCGAAGTTCAGCGGGTCGTCCTGCTGCCAGATGGTGACGGTGGCCCGCGGGTCGCGGCGCAGGTTGCGCACCTTCTGTCGCCCCACCTCGCTGTTGAGGGCGAGGTACTCACCCCGGGTGGAGACCCAGACGATCTGGGTCTGCGGGGTGCCGTCCCGCATCAGGGTGGTCAGGGCGGCGAAGTTCGGTCCGTCCGCGAGGGCGCGGACCTCCGGGGCGAGGCGGGGACCCGTCTCGACTTCCATCTCCTGGTGAGCAGACATGCTGTGTCCTTCCTGCGGGAGGGGGTTCCTTCGTTCGGGACGCGCTTCCTTCGTCGGTGCTCGGCCGCCGGTGGTACGGCGGTGGACGGTGGTACGGCGGTGGTACGGCGCTGCGGCGCGGTGGACGGTGGTACGGCGGTGGTACGGCGGTGGTACGGCGCCAAGGCGGTGGGACGGGGGCGCAGTTCAGCCCTGCAGCGCGGGGCTGGACTCCTCCGCATCCGTCGTGGGCGCGGCCACCGGCCGCTGGCGCCTGCGGTCGCGGCGCAGCGCTCCCACGCTGACCACCAGGGCGAGGCCGGCCAGCAGCTCGAAGCCGGCCCCGGCCAGCGGGTTCCAGCGGAGCAGGTCCGCGTCGGCGAGCAGTCCGCCGACCGCGGCGGCGGTCATCTGGCCCACGTAGACGGCGCTGTTGTTCAGCGCCAGGAGCATGTCGCCGCGGTCCCCGCCGATGCCCAGGGCCCGGTGCAGCAGCAGCGGGAAGCTGGGCCAGTGCACCAGGCCCCACACGCCGACGGCGAGCGCCGCGGCCAGGGGCCACTGGAGGGTCGGGGTGAGCACCACCAGCCAGAGGCCCAGCGCGGTGATGGTGATCGAGAGGCCGACGACCGAGCCGAAGCGGTCGGCCAGCCGGCCGCCGACGAAGACCCCGCCGAAGCTGCCGACGCCGAAGAGCAGCAGGACCCACGACTGCTGACCGGCGGACAGTCCGGTGACCTGCTCCAGGATGGAGCCGAGGTAGGTGTAGACGGTGAAGGTGCCGGCGGTCCACAGCGCCGTCACCAGCAGGTGCGTGGGGGCCTGCGGGATCCGGATCGCGGCCATCCGCTCCCGCACCGTGGCGCCGGGGCCGGTGGGCACGTCCGGCAGGAAGAACTGGATGCCGGCCACCGTCACCGCCGCGAGCACCGCGACCAGGCCGAACGCCCAGCGCCAGGAGGAGAGTTCGCCGATCCAGTTGCCGATCGGCACTCCGAAGGCGATGGCGCTGGTCATGCCCGCGTAGACGATGGCCAGCGCCCGGCCGCGCACCTCGGGCGGGCTGATCCGGGCGGCCACCGCGGAGGCGTTGGCCGAGTACAGGGCGGCGCCCGCGCCGGTGATCACCCGGCTGATCAGCAGCACGGTGAAGTTCGCCGAGACGGCCGACAGGAGGTTGCCGAGGCCGAAGACGAGCATGACCCCGATGAGCAGCGGCTTGCGCCGGAACTTGGCGGTGAGCCCGGCCAGGATCGGCGCTCCCACCGCGTAGGTGGCGGCGAACGCGGTGGACGTCTGGCCCGCGAGTGCCGTCGATAGGTGCAGGTCCCGTCCCACCGCCGGCAGCAGGCCGGCGACGATGAACAGGTCGGTACCGGTTGCGAACGTTCCCAGCGCGAGCAGCCAGACCCGAGGGTCCACCCGCCCCGCCGAACTCGCCGAGCTCATCGGGGTCCTCCTTCTCCGGAGACGGTCGGTCAGATGGCGGTGTCCAGCGCGAGCTCCCGCCAGGTGTCGAGCTCCTTGGCGACGGTCTCGAGCTTGGCCTCGACCCGGGCGACGCAGTCCGCGCCGAGCGGCAGGCGCACCGGGGGCGCGTCCGAGGCGGCCACGGTGACGATCGCGCGGGCGGCCTTGACCGGGTCGCCGGGCTGCTGGTGGTTGTTGTCCACCGCCCACTCGCGGGTCTTGCCGACGGTCTGCGCGTAGTCGTCGATCGGGGTGGTGCTGTGCAGCGAGGAGCCGTCCAGGAAGTCGGTGCGGAAGACCCCGGGCTCGATGATCGTGACGTGGATGCCGAGCGGGGCGAGGTCGGCCCGCAGGGCCTCGCTGAGGCCCTCGACGGCGAACTTGGTGCTGTTGTAGATCCCCCAGCCCGAGCCGGCCGTGAACCCGCCGACGGAGCTGATGTTGAGGATCCGGCCGGACCGCTCCCGGCGCATGTACGGCAGCACCGCCCGGGTGACGGCGAGCAGGCCGAACACGTTGATGTCGTAGACCGCGCGCGCCTCGGCGTCCGTGGCCTCCTCGACGGCGCCGAGCAGGCCGCGGCCGGCGTTGTTCACCAGGACGTCGATCCGGCCGAAGCGCTCGTACGCGGCCCGCGCGACCTCCTGGGCCTGCTGCTCGTCGGTCACGTCGAGCGGCAGGTACAGCACCTCGCCGCCGGCGTCGCCGAGCGCCGCGCGCACGACCTCCGTGTCACGCGCCGTCGCGACGACCTGGTGACCGCTGGCCAGCGCCTCCCGGGCGATGTGCAGGCCGAGGCCACGGGAGCTGCCGGTGATCAGCCAAACGGACATGAACTTCCTCCAACTTTCGGTGTGTTGCGGCGGCCCTGCGGGCCGGGACCAGCGGGTGTGGTTCTCAGCTGCCGGTGTGCTGCGCGAGGAACGGGCCGAGCACCGCGGCGAACCCCGCGGGGTCCTCCGCCAGCGCGTTGTGGCCCGTGTCGATCTCCGCGTAGGCGGCACCGGGTATGCCCTCGCGCAGCAGCTGCTGCTGGTTCGCCCCGCAGACGCGGTCGTGCGCGCTGGCGAACACCAGCGCCGGCGCGGTGATGCGGCCGAGCAGCGGACGCAGGTCGACGGTGAGGCCGACCTCGAACTGCCGCGCGGTGCCGGGCTGGAAGTTGTCGGCGATCTGCCGGACGAGCTTCCCGTGCTCCGCCTCGTTGGTCGCCTCCCAGTAGCGGGGGCCGAGGGTGGCCAGCGGGAACATCTGCGGAACGAGCGCGGTGCCCAACTCCGCGTCGGTGCGCAGCAGGTCGAGCGAGTAGCGGAAGTCGGCCGTCATCCGCTCGTCGGTGTAGGCCCACCCGGCGTGCGAGACGACCGAGCGCACCCGCTCGGGGTGCTCGGCCGCGAGGCGCAGCGCCACCACGCCGCCGAGGGAGTGGCCGGCGAGGTGGAAGGTGTCGAGGCCGGCGTGGTCGGCCACCGCCAGCACCTCCGCGACCAGGTCGCCCAGGGTCAGCGGCCCGCCGTGGTCGACCGTGTCACCGGAACCGGACAGGTCCGGGGTGACGACGGTGAACTTCCCTTTCAGCTCCTCGACTTGCTGGGCCCAAGCGGCGCCGCGGGTTCCGGTGCCGTGCACCAGGACCAGAGCCGGACCGCTGCCTTCGATGCTGTACGCCACGTCGGCGTCGCCGCCGCTGATCCGTATCCCCGCACTCGGCATGTCTGGTGCCTCCTCAGGATTGGTCGACTACCGGACAAGATGGGACCATGAGTCGAGGTTGGATGCAAGTATCACTTTTAACTGAGAGCCAAGTACGAGAGCGATCTGGGCCACACCCGGAGCCACCGCTCGACCGCCCGACGGCGGAGCGGTGCAGGTGAGGGGCACATTCGGTGGCCAGCGATGCAACTAGGCAGCGCGAGTTCAATCTTGACCTTGCATCAATGATTGAACGACTATCACTCCTGTAGCACCGATGCTTCGCTCGTACATGAAGGCAGGTACGCCCCATGGATCAGCCCGAGGTAGCGTCCGACCGCGCGATCGCCGTCATCGGCCTGGGATGCAGATTCCCCGGCGCCTCGAACCCCGACGAGTTCTGGGAGCACCTGATCGGCAATGCCGACAGCGTCACGGCGGTTCCCGGCGACCGGTACGACGCGGCCGCCCACCACTCCCCCGACCCGGCCACCCCGGGCAAGTCCGTGTCGGCGAAGGGCGGGTTCATCGGCGACCCCTTCGCCTTCGACCCCGGCTTCTTCGGCATCTCGCCCGCCGAGGCCCGCACCATCGACCCCCAGCACCGCGTCCTGCTCCAGGTCGTCTGGGAGGCGCTGGAGGACGCCGGCCTCCGCCCCTCCACCCTGGCCGGCAGCCGGACCGGCGTCTTCGTCGGCCAGGCCACCGCCGAGTACGGCGACGAGCACCGGCCGCTGACCGACCAGGACATCTGGCGCACCGTCGGCAGCCAGCTGCGGTCGATGGCCTCCGGGCGCATCTCGTACGCGCTGGACCTGCGCGGCCCCAGCATCGTGCTGGACACCGCCTGCTCCTCCTCCCTGGTCGCGGTGCACATGGCCCGGCAGAGCCTGCTCACCGGGGAGAGCGACCTCGCCGTCGTCGGCGGCGTCAACATCGTCCTCTCCCCCCGGGACGCCATCGCCTACTCGCAGGCGGGCATGCTCTCGCCGGAGGGGCACTGCGCGTTCGGCGACGCCGACGCCGACGGGTTCGTGCGCAGTGACGGCGTCGGCGTGGTACTGCTCAAGCGCCTCGCGGACGCCCGGCGCGACGGCGACCCGGTCCTGGCGGTGCTGGCCGGCAGCGCCGTGAACAACGACGGGCGCAGCAGCGGACTGCTGGTCAAGCCCTCCGTCCCGGGCCAGGCCGAGATGGTCCGGGAGGCCTGCCGCAGCGCCGGGATATCCCCGGCCGACCTCGGCTACGTGGAAGCG
Source organism: Kitasatospora sp. NPDC029367 (assembly GCF_055569135.1). Lineage (NCBI taxonomy): Bacteria > Bacillati > Actinomycetota > Actinomycetes > Kitasatosporales > Streptomycetaceae > Kitasatospora > Kitasatospora sp. NPDC029367. The sequence continues at coordinate 110,199 of NZ_JBVHYH010000012.1, read as the reverse complement.
CACGGCACCGGCACCGCCGTCGGCGACACGGTGGAACTGTCCGCGCTGGCGGCGGCGGCCGGCCAAGGCCGCGCCCCGGGCCGGCCGCTGCGGACCGGCTCGGTGAAGTCCAACATCGGCCACGCCGAGGCGGCCGCCGGCATGGCGGGACTGATCAAGACCGTCCTGATCGCCCACCACGGCGTCATCCCCGCCTCGCTCCACCTGGACAGTCCGCACCCGCTGATCGCCGCCCCGGACTCCCCGCTCCGCGTGGTCACCGAGAACGAGCCGCTCGGGGACGGCGAGTCCAGCTACCTCGGCGTCAGCTCCTTCGGCCTGTCGGGGACCAACGCCCATGTCGTGCTGAGCCCGTACCCCGCCGAGGCCGCCCCCAAGGACACCGCATCGGGCGGCGCGTCGGACGCCGCGACGGACGGGCGCCCCGAGCTGCTGGTGATCAGCGCCCGCTCGCAGCGCTCCCTGGAACGGCTCGCGACCGCCTACGCCCGCCACCTGCGCCCCGGCGGCGCGGGCCACCGGGAGCCCCTGCACGACATCTGCGCCGCGGCCGCGCTGCGCCGCGACCACCACCCGTACCGGATGTGGGCGATCGGCGACAGCCACGAGCAGCTCGCCGACCGGCTGGAGGCGCTGGCGGCCGGCCGGGAGATCGCCGACGGCGGACGCGGCGAGGCCGGCTTCGGCCCGCAGCGCCGGACGGTGTTCGTCCTCCCCGGGCAGGGCGCGCAGTGGGCGGGCATGGGGCGCCGGCTGCTGGCGGCTTTCCCCGCCTTCCGCGACCGGATGGCCGAGTGCGACACGGCGATCCGGGCCGAACTGGGCTGGTCCGTCGTCGACCTGCTGAACCGCGAGCAGGAGGAGTTCCCCACCGGGATCGACGTCGTCCAGCCGGCCCTGTGGGCGATGGAGGTCTCGCTGGCCGCCCTCTGGCAGGACCTCGGCGTCAGCCCCTCCGTGTGCGTCGGGCACAGCATGGGCGAGGCGGCCGCCGCCGTGATCACCGGCGCCCTGTCGGTGCGCGACGCCGCCGCCGTCATCTGCCGCCGCAGCCGGCTGATGGCCCGACTCGGCGGCCGGGGGCGGATGCTGGCCACCGACCTGTCCCCGGACGAGGCCGAGCTGGTCGCCGCCCGGTACCCCGACGCGCTGTGCGTCGCGGTGGAGAACTCACCGCGCTCCACCGTCCTCGCCGGGGATCCGGAGAGCCTCGCCCGGCTCGCCGAGGGCCTGACGGAGCGCGGCCGGCTGGCCCGGTTCGTCAAGGTCGACGTGGCCTCCCACTCCCCCGACATGGACGCCCTGCGGCCCGAGCTGCTCGACGCCCTCACCGGCCTCGAACCGCGCGGGACGTCGCTGCCGCTGCACTCCACCGTGCGCGCCGAGCCCGTCCCCGGAACGGCCCTGGACGCCCGGTACTGGATGGACAACCTGCGGCGCCCGGTGCGGTTCGCCGGTGCCGTGGCGCAGTTGGCGAAGCAGGAGGAGAGCGTCTTCCTGGAGATCAGCCCGCACCCGCTGCTGACCTCGGCCGTGGAGGAGACCCTGGAGGCGCTCGGCGCCCCGGCCTTCACCGTCGCCTCGCTGCGCCGCAGGGAGCACGAGGGCGCCGAACTCGCCCGCGCGGCCGGCCGCCTGCACGCCGCGGGCGCCGGGATCGACTTCACCCGGTGGTTCCGGGGCACGGCCCGCCCCGTGCCGCTGCCCCGCTACCCCTGGGACGACGAGCACCTGCGGGTACCGGCCGCCCCTCCGGCCGCCACCGGCTTCACCTTTGAGCGGCCGCTGGACATCGAGGCGTTGGGGGCGTCGTTCCGCGGCACGGCCGTCGTACCGCCGATGGTGTACGTCGACGCCGTACTGAGCGCGGCGCGCGCCGAACTCGGCGGGCAGCACCGCCTGGAGGACGTCACCCTGACCGGGGAACTGGTCAACCGCAGACAGGCTCTCGGCGCCTCCCTCCGGGTCAGGCTGCGCCCCGAGGGTGCCGACCACCTCGCGACCGTCCAGGTCGTCACCCCCGGCTCGGGCAGCGAGCCGGCGCTGACCTGCCTGACGGCCCGGGTCACCTCCACCCCGCCCCGGGGCGGCGCCTCACCCCGGAGCCTGGACGCGCTGCTGGCGCAGTGCGGCGAGTACCTGCCCGGGCCGGACTTCTACGACGAGGTCCGCGGGTACGGCTACGACGTCCCCGACGAACTCGCGGGCGTCCGACGGCTCTGGCGGCGGACGGGCCTCGCGGTGGCCCGGATGCACCTGCCGGCCCCCGGGCACCCCGCGGCCTGGGAGGTGCCGTTGCAGCCGCTGCTCGCCGTGCTGCCCCACGGCGGGCCGGACGGCACGAGCCACAGCTACCTGGCCGTCGGCGTCGACACCGTGACGGTGCACGGTGACGCGACGGACCTGGCGAAGCCGGTGTGGAGCTCGGCCGTGCTCCGGCCGGTGGCGGAGGGCACGGCGTCGGGTGACTCCGTCGTCCGCGCGGACGTCGTGCTCCACACGGACGACGGGGACCATGTGCTGGCGGAGCTGCACGGGGTCCAACTCCTGCGACTGACCGGCCCGGTAGCGACGGAGGCCGGACCGGGGCCAGCGCCCGTGCGCGCGGCCGCACCCGACGCCGCCGCTGCGCCCGCCGCCGCACCCGCGCCCGTAGCGGCGCCCGCGGCCGCACCCGCGACCGCGCGGGCCGGCGACCGCGAGGCGGCCGTGCTGACGCACGCCGCGGCGCTGCTCGGCACGACCCCCGAACGCCTCGACCGCCGTAGGCCGTTGCGCGAGCTGGGCCTCGACTCCATCACGGCCGTCCGGCTACGGCAGCGCATCCGGACCGCGACGGGCATCGACCTGCCCGTGGGGCGCCTGCTCGGCCAGGAGACCATCGGCCGACTCCTGGAATCGACTGAGGTTTAAACGAATACTACGCATCAAAGTTAACTTCTGGTATAACTCCGCAGAGGAGGACCGGGCCCGGCCGTACGGGCCGTGCAACAGATGGTTACAAGGTCCACTCCCTTGTCGCTGGAGAACGTATGCATACTGCTGACCCCCCTCTCGCGCCCGTTGTCATGGGCCGCCGCGAACGCAACAAGCAGCGGATGAGGGAACGAATCTTCTCCGCCGCCCTGAGCCTCTTCGCCGAGAAGGGCTTCGAGCAGACGAAGGTCGACGACATCACGGAGCGCGCCGACGTCGCGCGCGGCACGTTCTTCAACCACTTCCAGCACAAGGAAGAGCTCGTCACCACCTGGAGCAGCCAGCGGCAATCGAGATTCGAGGAGAAGATGCGGCAGAGGACGCCCTCGAACGACGACCTGTGCGTCGCCCTCGGACGGTGCATGACGGCACTCGTCGAGATCAACGAGGAGGAGGAGCCGGAGTTCAACCGGGTCATGCTCACCTCGTGGGTCCGGGCCGGCCTGCCGATCACCGAACCGCCGCGCACGGCCGAGGTGTTCGCCAACGTGATCCGGGCCGGACTGGCGGAGGGCCGGATCAGGCCCGGCGTCGATCCCATGCAGGTGGGGTACCTGCTGCGGGACGCCTACCTGGGCGCGCTGTTCCGGTGGTGCCGCGGCGACTTGAAGGGTGACGGCCTGGCCGCGGAGCTGCAGCGCATCGTGGACTTCCTGCTGCCCAGCATCGTCGACGACAGCCCCGTCGCCGGGAGCCGGAAGTAGCCGTCGCGGCCGACCCCCCTGGTGCGCGGACCCACGCACGAACTCGAAGGCGCCGCCCGATCACCGGGCGGCGCCTTCGAGTTCGGCGGCACAGCTGTGACGGATCGTCAGTGCGACGCGCCCGCAGCGCCCTTGGCCACGTCCCGGATCAGGCAGGTCAGGCGCGAGGTGCAGACCCGGCGGCCCTGGTCGTCGGTGATGACGATCTCGTAGGTCGCCGTGGTGCGGCCGCGGTGGACCGGGGTCGCGGTGCCCGTGACCGTCCCCTCGCGCATCCCCCGGTGGTGGGTGCAGCTCAGCTCCACCCCGACCGCGACCCGCTCGGGACCGGCGTGGAGGGTCGCGCCGATCGAGCCCACGTGCTCCGCCAGGACGGCCGAGGCGCCGCCGTGCAGCAGGCCGTACGGCTGGGTGTTGCCCTCGACCGGCATGGTCGCCACGACCCGGTCGGCGGTGGCCTCGACGAGCACGATGCCCATGCGGTTGCCGAGGTGCCCGGAGGCGAACATCGCCTCCAGGTCGACGCCGCCGTCGGCGAAACGGCTGAGGACCTCAGGCGGGATCGCCACGGTACGCGGCATGGTCTGCGTCTGGGTCTGCTCACCCATGGGTGCGGCTCCGATCGGCGATGGGGTCGAGAAAGGATCGCTCGTACGGACTGTAGTTTGCCCCAGCTGTCCATCGCCGCACTGTGATTGACGTCTCCCCGTCAGAAAGTGCGCGACGCCGCGACCCTGACCCACATGAACATGAACATGAACCTGGCATGTGACTCTAAACTTAAATCCTAGTATAAGTTATGCAAGGGCTGACCCAGCCCTCCACGGGCTCGTTCGGACGCCGCGCCGGTGACCGGGGAGCTCCCACCCCGTGGAGCAGGACCTCAGGACCTGACACCCTCACCACAGGAGTACGCATGGCCGACGAAGCCGCCGTCGCACTTGTCCCGACGGGCCGCCGGGAGCGCAACAAGCAGCGGATGAGGGAACGTATCTTCTCGGCCGCCCTGAGCCTCTTCGCCGAGAAGGGGTTCGAGCAGACCACGATCGACGACATCACGGAACGCGCCGACGTCGCCCGGGGCACCTTCTTCAACCACTTCCAGCACAAGGAAGAGCTCATCACCACCTGGAGCAACCGGCGCAGAGAGCTGCTGGAGGAGAAGCTCCAGCAGGAGGCGCTCGCCGAGGTGGACGTGAGCAGAGCCCTCGGGCGGTGCATGACGGCGCTCGTCGACATCAACGACGAGGAGTCGGCCGAACTCAACCAGGTCATGCTGATGTGCTGGGTCCGGGCGGGCCTGCCGATCACCGAACACCCCTACACCGCCGAGATGTTCGCGGACGTGATCCGGACCGGCATCGCGAAGGGCCAGATCCGCACCGGCACCGATCCCCTCCAGGTCGGCCACCTCCTCCGCGACGCCTACCTCGGCGCCCTGTTCCGGCTGCGCCGGAACGACCTCAAGGACCTGGACCTGCGGCTGGAACTCCAGCGCGTCCTGGACATGGTCCTCCCCAGCATCCTCAGCGCCGGCCCGCACTGACCCCTCAACCGGCGGGCTGCGGGTCGGCCTCCGGTCCGCCGCCCAGCGCCCAGCGCCTTGGAGGGGTCTCGAACGCGGGCCTCGGGCGAGGCTCTCGCGCCGGGTCAGGCCGGCGCCGGGCCGTCGTCGGTGAGGCCGAGCTGGTGGCCCCTCTCCTGTACCAGGGGCGGCGGCCAGCTCGCGGGGATGTCATCGGTGCGCGGCGCGTACAGCCGCAGGGTGACGGAGAAGTTCCCCTCGGTGTCGATGGGGAGCCAGTTGGTCGCCCGCAGCTCGGGGTCGGCGATCGGGTCGGCCTGGATGTACAAGGTGGTCGCGCCCGTGTCCGGGTCGGCCACGGGGGCGACGTAGTGGCCGACCGCGTAGATGTCGGCGGGGTTGGCGATGAGGAAGCTGTCGGAGTCGTAGGCGGTCAGCGACCAGAACCCGTTGACGGGCGGCAGCTGGCCGGCGGGGAAGGTGAGGGTGTAGCGGAGCGGCGCCCCGGTGTCGTCGGTCGCCGCGCCGGCGATGCTCGGGTAGAGGGCGTCCTCGGGGAGGTTGGCCCCGAGTCCGATCGCGGTGATGTAGGCGCGCTGGGTGTAGTCGGTGCCGTAGTAACCGATGTCGGTTCTGGTGAAGGTCCAGCCGTTGACCGGCTCAGAGGCCTTGTGCCGACTGATCCTGGACAGGCCGAGGTGCTTCGCCAGCCCCAGCTGGGCGTCGGTGGGGAGCTTGGAGCGGTCGTACGGGTGGACGCCCAACTCCTCGAGCACGGCGGACATCGCCGCGTCCGGCGGGTTGAGCGGTGTGCGGGTCAGCAGGGCGGCGAGCTCCTCGAAGAACTCGGGGCCGGTCATCGTCACATTGACCAGCTCGGAGGGCGGCGTGCTGGGGACGTCGGGGTTGTAGACGCCGTCCGGAGGAACGTAGCTGCCGTTGTTGGGCCACGCGCTCAGCGGCAGCAGCCGCATCAGGTTCTGGTAGCCGGTGACGGTCTGGATCTCCTCCTCGCCGGTGTTGTGGATCTCCGTGCGGCCGAGCAGCCAGATCGTGTCGGTCGGCATCCGCAACCGATGGACACCGCTGGGGAGTTCACCCTGCCAGTCGGGTCCGGTCAGCGCGTAGCAGTAGACCTCGGCGCCGGTGGCCGGGTCGGTGACCGGCGTCGCGAGCGGCTTGATGCTGTTCGGGTCTCCGACGACGTTCGTCCACGCGTCCAGGAGCTCCATGAGCCAGTAGCGGCCCTCGTCCATGACCGGCACCTCGAGCACCATCGGCTCGGCCCTCAGGTCCAGCCACGCCTGGGTGTAGAGCGTGTCGACGTTCGGTCGGACCACGTCCCTCATCTCGGGCGTGGGTGGCGCGGAGTACTGGAGGAGCTGGTTCGGCGGCGCCTGCGTCGAACCCACCTTGACGGTGTTCGTCTGCAGCCGACGGGTCAGCTCCATCGTCACCAGCGAGTAGCCGAAGACGTACACGTCCGTTGCCGATCCTGCCGAGTGCTGCGCGGAGTCGTGCGGTAAGGCCATGCCATCGTCCCTTCCAGGTGCTTGGAGGCGCCGACGCTACAGTCCGCGTCCGGGCGGCTACAGGAGCAGAACAAGCCATTTGTGGAGGTCGTCCCCAACCGGAATCTTCGAACTCCGCTGGTGATCAAGTAGGTTGACTGAGCGTCAGTTCGGCGCCGGGCAAGTCCGGTCAGGCGAACTCCGGTGTCATGGCGGCAGCGATCTTCAGGTGTGGAGCGGCCTGGTCGTCAAGGTGCAGGCGCTGGAGGGTGCGCCCGAGCATGAGCCGGAGGTAGGAGTCGTCCGGCACTTCGGCCACCAGCTGTTCCAGGGTCTGCCGGGCGCGGCCGAGCTGGGCGGAGGTGAAGTAGGCGCGGGCGGCGAGGCGCCGTACGTTGAGGTCGTCGCCGTGGTCGTCGAGCAGCGGCCGGAGCAGGGTGAGCGCTCCGAGCGGGTCGCGTAGGTCCAGGAGCGACTCGGCGTACCGAAGGCGTCCGACCTCTTCGGGGAGATCGCGTTCCGGTCCTGCGGTGGCGAGGAACTCGGCGATGACGTCGGGTGGTTGGGCGCCGGCCAGGGCCCGGTCTCCGACGACGATCGTCGGGGAGGTCCTGATGCCCCGCGCCTTGCCGATCAGACGGAGCTCGCGGACGGTGCGGTCGGCCGCGTCGGTGTCGAGCAGAGCAGCGGCTTCGGCGAATCCGGCGGTGGCCGCGATGGTCCGGAGCGTGTCACGCGCGCTGATGTCGTGGCCCTCGACGAAGTGTGCCCGCATCAGATGCTCGGCCACGGTGTCCTGCAGCGTGCTGCCGCCGTGCTCGTGGGCGAGGGCCAGGAGACGGTGGGCGTCGTGGCTGCTGGACCGCCAGGCCGGGCCCCAGTTCGGTCCGAGTCCTTCGGCGGCTGCGATTCGGGAGATCGGTACCCGGTCGGCTGCGGTCGCCCGGCTCTGCGTGGTCGATGGGTCCACCGCGCACCGGGCTGCGGCGGCGTCGATCATCGGGTCGCGCCGGTCCGGTTCCACCGGGACGGCCTGGGCCGGGGCCGTCGGGTCGATCCGGTAGGGGCGCCAGACGACATCGGTGTCGCGGGCGGACCACGCCGAGTCGGCGAGGGCTGCCTCCAGTCGGCGTTTGCCGATGTAGGCCCAGGGGCAGACCACGTCCGCCCAGATCTCGATGCGCATCCTCGCCCTCGTGTCCTGTCTGAGGTTCCTGCTTGCCGTGCGGTTGTGCAGGCCGGTGCGGGTGATGGGCGCCGCGGCCGGCGGAGTGGGTTGACGACCGGGAGCCGGTGCGACCCGGCCCCCGCGTGCGAGGCGGTCAGCCGATGAAGTCGGCGAGGTTCCGCTTGAGTTCGTCCTTCGGCAGGGCGCCGACGATCGTCTTGACGGCCTTGCCGCCGGCGAAGACCTTCAAGGTCGGGATGGACATGATCCCGTACTGGGTGGCCAGGGCGGGGTTCTTGTCGATGTCGACCTTCACGACCGTCAGGCGGTCGCCGTGCTCGGCGGCGATCTGGTCCAGGGTGGGAGCGATCATCCGGCACGGGGGGCACCAGGTGGCCCAGAAGTCGACCAGGACGGGCTTGTCGCTCTGGAACACGAGCTCCTCGAAGTTGCTGTCGGTCGCGGTGATGGTGGTGCCGGCCATGGGAGTTGTCCTTGATCTGTTGGTGACTCGGGGCGAGTCGGGGTGAGTCGGGTGGCTCGGGGTGAGCGGTGAGGGGTGGTGGTGGGGCCGGGCCCGGTCAGACGGCGGCGGCGACGGGGACGGCGGTGGCGGCCAGGGCCTCCACGTCGTCCAGCGCGGCCAGGTAGCGCTCGGCGTCCAGTGCGGCGGAGGCGCCGGTGCCGGCGGCGGTGATGGCCTGGCGGTAGGTGTGGTCGACGACGTCGCCGGCGCCGAACACGCCCTCGATGTTGGTCCGGGTCGAGGGGGCGTCGACCTTGAGGTAGCCCTCGGCGTCGAGGTCGAGCTGGCCCTTGAACAGCTCGGTGCGCGGGTCGTGGCCGATCGCGATGAACAGGCCGGTGACGGCCAGCTCGCGGGTCTCGCCGGTGGTGCCCCCGTCCTTCGACACCGTGCGCAGCGTGACGCCGGTCAGCTTGGGGTCGCCGTGGATGGCGTCGACGGCGCTGTCCCACTCGAAGCGGATCTTCGGGTCGGCGAAGGCGCGCTCCTGCATCGCCTTGGAGGCGCGCAGGCTGTCCCGGCGGTGGATGATCGTGACGCTCCTGGCGAAGCGGGAGAGGAAGGTCGCCTCCTCCAGGGCGGTGTCGCCGCCGCCGACCACCGCGATGTCCTGGTCGCGGAAGAAGAAGCCGTCGCAGGTCGCGCACCAGGAGACGCCACGGCCGGAGAGCTTGTCCTCGTTGGGCAGGCCGAGCTTGCGGTGCTGGGAGCCGGTGGTGACGATCACGGCGCGGGCCTTGTGCACGTTGCCCTCGGAGTCGGTGACGGTCTTGACCTCACCGGTGAGGTCCACCGCGACGATGTCGTCCGGGATCAGCTCGGCGCCGAAGCGCTCCGCCTGGGCCCGCATGTTGTCCATCAGCTCGGGGCCCATGATGCCGTCCCGGAAGCCGGGGAAGTTCTCGACCTCGGTGGTGTTCATGAGCGCACCACCGGCGGTGACGGCTCCCTCGAAGACCAGCGGTTCGAGGGAGGCACGGGCCGTGTAGAGCGCGGCCGTGTACCCGGCCGGGCCGGAACCGATGATGATCACGTTACGGATGGGGGTGCTCAAGGCGGTTGCCTCCTGATAGCTCGCGGCGACCTGGTAGCTCGCGGCGACGGTTCTCCACGCCGGACCCGGCCGCGCCGTTGCGGGGCCGTGCGGCGGGCGTCCGGCCGATCCCTGGGGCGGGAGCGACCGGAACACCTGCAACGTATCACGGCATGGTGATATCAGGCAAGAGTGGTATCACGATCGAGTGATGTGTGATAATCGAGGCATGCTGACATCAGGTACCGACACGGCGACGCCGACGCAGGGCGACCTCATTCGGGTACTGGGTGAACCACTGCGCCTGCGCATCGTGACGCTGCTCGCGCAGTCGGCCCTGTGCACCAACCACCTGATCCAGGAGACGGGTGCGCGGCAGACCGCGCTGTCCAACCATCTGCGGGTGCTGCGCGAGGCCGGCATCGTGGAGCCGGAGCCGCACGGCCGCTTCACGTACTACCGCCTGCGCCCCGAGGTGCCGCAGGCCCTGGCGGAGTTCTTCGGCGAGCTCGCCCGCACGGCGGCGGAATCACTGGCCGAGGACCGCAAACGGCCGTGCGAGTGATCGGCGCCGAGCTTGCCGCCCCGCTCGCAAGGGCGGCTGCTCGGCCCCTCTGACACCCCGACCCTGCCGGAAGCCGGCAAGCCCATCTCCCCTGCCTGATCGTTGTCGACTCCGGGGGCTACGACCCAGTCGCCGCGTCAGTCGTCGTGGCGGGCCCGAAGGCCGTCCAGGGTCTCCTGGAAGCTGCGGATCAGCGCGGTGAGGCCGGTCTCGAAGGCCTGCTCGCGGAAGTCGGGCGGCGCGTTGCACAGGGGCCCGAGCCCGGGCGGGAGCGCCTCGTCCGTCCAGGCCGCCTCGTGCGGGCTGTTGAGGTGGAGTGCGGAGCCGATCAGCAGGTACTCGATGGACTGGACCACCGGGAGCACCTGCTCCTCGGGCCAGCCCGCCTCCCGCAGCATGGCGAACGCGCAGGCGTAGGCCTGCAGGGCCGCGGCGGACCGGGTCGGCCGGGCGGAGAGCAGCGGCACCATGTTCGGGTGGCGGGCGAGGGCGGCGCGGTAGGAGCGGGCCCAGGCGTCGAGGGCGGCGGTCCACGGCTGGACGGTCGGGTCGAGGTCCATCTCGGCGACGATGAGGTCGCTGACTCCGGCGATGATCTCGTCGCGGCTGGAGACGTAGTTGTAGAGCGAGGGCCCCTTCACGCCCAGCCGGGCCGCGATGCGGGTGGTCGACAGCGCGGCGGCGCCCTCCTCGTCGACCAGCGCAAGGGCTGCCCGCATGATTCCGTCCCGGGTCAGCAGTGGCCGTGACGGCCTGCCCATCTGTTGGTCCTCTCGTCCGCTGGCGGTTACCCCCGGGTAGTGGCGTTGCCGCGGACTAGTGTACGTTCTCGCCCAGGCAAAACTACTGGTTCTAGTTTTAGGGATTGCCCGTGGCTGGGCCTGGCGTCTTCCCCTGTGGCGCCAGGCCACGGTCGCGAAGGCCGACGCGCCTTCGCGGCACCGGCCGACGGCGGACTTCGGCCACCTCCCACGTGCCCCCTCGATGCACCGGTAGCCACCCGGACTTCCTCCTGCGGTGGACCTTGCCGACCTCACCGTCTGGCATGCCCTTGACACCTTGTTGATCGCATACCGACGGCTTCCCTGCCCGCCTTACGCCGAAGGTGACCCTCCGCATGTCCATGCGCACCCTCGCGCTGCCGGCGCTCGTCGTCTCCGTGGTGCTCTCGCTCAGCGCCTGCGACCCGACGAGCCCGACAGCCCAGCCCGCCGACCACGGCGCCGCCGCCCAGGCCGTACCGGCTCCGCCCGACGGGACCACGCCGGTGCCCCCGGCCCCCGGCAACCGCGCGGTGGCCCTGGTGGTCCCGGCCGCCGACCGCACACCGTCCAGCACGCCGCCGCCGCCAGCTGTCGCTTCGTCGGTCACCCAGGCGGTGGCCCCGATCGTCCCGGGCACTCCGGCCGCCACCCCGGCCCCGTCCGGGACACCGACCGTCGCGGCCGGGGCTGCGGACCTCCAACTGACCAAGTACGACCGGCAGACCGGCAAGGCCGAGCTTGCCGTGGTCGCCGACGACGGCAAGGGAGTCCCGAGCCCGTCCGCCACCGCCGCGGCCACCACCGCCGTGCAGACCGGCCGGCTGATCGACAGCCCGCCGTCGGCCGCCGCGCCGCAGGGCGCGCTGCTGGCGATCACGGCCGTCAAGCCGGCCGGCACGGGGAAGGTGCAGGTCGACACCCGCCCGGCCACCATCTCCGAACTGCTCGGCCAGACCTGGGCGAAGATCAAGACCGCGCTGGATCCGCACAAGATCCAGGTCACCCCCCAGGTCAAGGACCTCAAGGTCTCCTACGTGCCGAAGCCCGACGGGGGCAGCGGCTCGGCCTCGGCCGTGTTGAAGCTCGACGCGAACGACACCGTCCCGCTGCCCGGCGGCTCCAAGGCGGCACTGACGCGTTCGCTCGAACTCGACCCGAGCGTCGTCTTCTCCTACCAGGGCAGCCACGGCATCCTCGCTCCCGAGCAGGCCGAGGTCGGCTTTGATCTGGGCGCGCACGCCGACTGGCACCTCACCGCGGCCCTCACCGGCTCCACCGGCCCGGTCAGGATCCCGGTCGCCACCCTCACCGCCACCCCCACCGTGATGGTCGGCGCGCTGCCGGTCGTGATCACCCTCAACCTCACGGTCTACGCCGAGGTCAGCGCCGACGGCACCGTCAGCGTCGACGTCGGGCAGACCATCGACGGCACCTGGGCCGTCCACGCCGACTACACCAAGGCCGCCGGCTGGCACAGCGTCACCAACCCGGTCAGCACCACCGTGACCCCGGTCAAGGCCACCTTCACCGGCTCCGCCACCGTACGCAGCGCCCTGGTCGCCGAAGGGTCGGTCGCCCTCTACGACGCGCTGGGCGTCAAGGCGACCGTCAGCCCGTACCTGCGGGCCCAGGTGCAGGGCACCGTCACGGTCACGGTCGACGGCAGCGGCGCCAAGCCGACCGTCGACGGCAGCGCCGGCCTCTACGACGGGCTCGACGTGGACGGGGCGGTGCTCGGGAGGATCGCCATCCTCGGCACCCCGCTGATCGAGAAGGACGTGCCGTTCCCGATCTACCACCAGCAATGGCCCATCGTGGCCTGGTCGCACCACGGCAGCACGACCCCGAGCGCCACACCGGCCACCTGACCGACCGACCCTCAACTCGAAAGCTGATTCACCGATATGAGCATCAAGGCAAAGCTCGTCGCCACCGCAGCCCTGACGACCGCGATCACCGCCGGTCTCGCCACCCCCGCCGTCGCCGCCCCGGCCGCCCCGGCCGCCCCCGTGGTCGCGGCGGCCCCGGCGGCCGGCGGTGCGGTGACCGAGCAGCAGTGGCTGGCCGACGTCACCGCCGCGGTCGCGCCCGCCCGCGCCTACCTCGAGCAGCGCACGGCCGAGCCCTCGGACGAGAAGCCCGCGATCGTCTTCGACATCGACAACACCACCCTCGCGACGCACTTCCACCCGTTCACGATGCCGGGCATGGCGCCGGTCGTGGAGCTGGCGCAGTACGCCCACTCGCGCGGGGTCGCGATCATCTTCGTCACCGCGCGCGTGGACTTCATCGAACCCGTCACCCGCTACAGCCTGGAGAAGGCCGGCTACACCGTGGACGAGCTGCACGGGCGCGACCTGGGCGACCTCTTCAAGCCGGTCCAGCAGTACAAGACGGACGAGCGGACCAAGGTCGAGAACGAGGGCTACACGATCATCGCCAGCGTCGGCAACAACTGGACCGACCTGAACGGCGGCCACGCCGAGAAGACCTTCAAGCTCCCCGACTACAACGGCCTGCTCTCCTGACCCACCCCCGCCGGGACGCACCCACACCGCCCGGGCCCGGCAGACCGCCGGGACCGGGCCGGATGTCACAGCTTCCTCAGGAGCCGGACGAGGGCCTCGGCCGTCGCCTCGATGTCGGCGGTGGTGTGCGCCGTGCTGAGGAAGACCTTGCCGGACGGCATGCGGAAGTAGACGAATCCCTGGGTGCCCCAGGTCGCCAGCGCGGCGGTGTAGAAGATCGTGCGGTTGGCGTCGTCGAACGGCAGGGGGAAGAAGTCGTAGGTGATCGCGATGGCGGTCGCGGCGGCCGTGACCAGTGCGGTCCGGATCGCCGGCCCCCGGGCGCCCGCGTTCCACAGCCGCTTGACGGAGTAGCCGAGCAAGACGGCCGTGAGGAGGTTGACGACGACGTAGTACACGGAGACCGCGAACGCGACGTGGTCGGTGTGCAGGTCCGCGCCGTGGAACTGCCGCAGGAACAGCCCGGCCGCCGTCGCGACGGCGAACACGCCGATGTCGACAACGAGGCTCGGCCGGTAGCGGTGGGTGACCTTCATCAGGCCCATGATCAGGACGAGCGTGATGCCGACCGACCGGGAGAACGCGTCGAAGAAGTAGGCCAGGTCGTACAGGACGCTGCCGCTGTCGGCGCCCAGCAGCGACCAGAGCAGCACCGCACCCAGCACCAGCGCCGGACGCAGGAACCGGTCGAGCGCCAGGCCGGCCGGGATCGCCAGCAGGACGTAGACCAGCGGGAAGACCTGGGACAGCCAGCCGATCTCGGCCGCCGAGACACCGAAGTGCCGCGCGGCGTCCTGGGTCACCGGCGCGTAGTTCACGAAGAGCGCCTGGGTCGCGACCGCCAGGAGTCCGTAGGCGAGGAAGACCACCCACCGACTCCTCGCAGCCGGTGCCACTACCGGCGCAGCCACCATCGGCGCAGCCATCGCCCCGGCCACGCCCGCGGTCTCCTGCCCGGCGCGTGCGAGACGACCACCGGGCCGGCCACGCCTCCGGGCGCTGCGTCGGATCATGACGGTGGCGACTGCACCCACACCCAGGGCGGCAACTCCGCGCGCTCTTCGCTGCGCGGTCGACAACTCCGGCATCCCATAGCCCTTCTCGGTCGATCGTGGTGCTCCACTGTCACGATCAGGGCCACCCCTGGATACGCCACGGCGCACCGGCCTTCGCCCCGCCCGGTGCACTCGGCACCACCACTGTCGCCTCCCCTCGAAGCAGAGGACGCGAAGGACGTCGGCGGTGGGCGGTCCGGCTGACCCGCCGTCAGCCCCGGACGGCTCCCGTGGCGAGGCCGGCGGCGATCCGGCGCTGGACGAGGAGGAAGGCGACGACCACGGGCAGGGCGGTCAGGGTGGCACCGGCCATGAGGCCTCCGTAGTCGGTGCCGAAGCTGGTCTGGAAGGAGACCAGCCAGATGGGCAGGGTGCGCTTGTCGTTGCTGGAGAGCAGGACGTACGCGAGGACGTACTCGTTCCAGGCCTGCACCAGGCCGAAGATCGAGGTGGCGACCAGGCCGGGGGCGAGCAGCGGCAGGGTGACGCGCCGGAACGCGCCGAGGTGGCCGCAGCCGTCCACCATCGCGGCCTCCTCCAGTTCCCGGGGGATCGCGACGATGAAGCCGTGAAGCATCCACACCGTGAAGGGGAGCGCGAAGGCGAGGTAGGTGAGGATGACGCCGGTCAGGGTGTCGGTGAGGGAGAGGTCGTTGAGCAGCAGGTAGACGGGGATGACGAGGGCGATCAGCGGGATGGTCTGGACGCACAGCAGGACGAGGATCAGCGCCCGGCGCCCGGCGAAGGCGAAGCGGGCGACGGCGAACGCCGCCAAGGTGCCGATGACCAGGGAGATCGCCACCGTTCCGGCGCCGATGAGCACGCTGGAGCGAACGTTCGCCCAGAAGGTGTCCGAGCCGATCGCCCGGCGGAAGTTGTCCAGGGTGAACGGGCCGGGCCAGAACTGCGGTGGCAGGTGCAGGATCTGGCTCGCGGGCCGGAACGCCGTCAGGACCATCCAGTACACGGGGAAGGCCATGACGGCGGCGGCGATCAGCCCGGCGGCGTCGGCGAGGCGTCGGTTGCGGCGCCGCCGGCTGTCGGTGGTCATTCGACCTCTCCCGTCCGGAGGGGGACCGGCTGGCCCGGGCCCTGGACGCGATCGCACCGCACCTGGAACAGCTCGCGGGCACGGTCGGCGCGCGGGCGATCGCCGAGTTCGGTATCGACGTGAGTCGACTGCACTGTGACATGACCAGCATGACCGTCCACGGCGCCTACCTGGAGGAGGACCAGGACGATCAGTTCCCGGTCATCAAGTACGGACATCCCAAGGATCGCCGCACCGACCTGAAGCAGGTCCAGGCCGGTCTCGCAGTGGCCGGCGACGGCGGGATCCCCGTCCACGCGCGGGTCTTCGACGGCGGGGCCGCCGAGGTATCCCAGGTCGTCGGAGCGATGAAGGACCTGCGCAAGCTCGCCGGACAGCAGGAGGTCTTGATGGTCGCGGACGCCAAGCTGGTGTCCTACCCGAACATCTCCGCCCTGCTGGAGGCGAAGGTGCCGTTCGTCGCTCCGCTCCCGGCCGCCCAGGTCAAGGACGGTGTCTACGCGGCGCTCGACCTGGAACTGGCCGCGGTCGTGGACTGGGTTCCGGCGCGGGACGCGGGCAAGGATGCGGCCGAGCGGGAGGTCTACCGGGTGCTGGAGGACGTCCGCACCCTCGCCGGCCCACGCAAGCGCGATCCGGTGTTCACCCTGCGGCGGATCCTGGTCCACTCCACCGCGAACGCGGCCGGCCAGCGCACCGCCCGCGTCAAGCGCCTCACCAAGGCCGCCGAGGACATGGACAAGCTCGCCCGCGCCGCGGGCGGCAAGCACTACAAGACGGCCGAGAAGATCGCGGCCCGCGCCGGGGTCATTGCCGCCAAGCGCCGCGTGAGTGCCTGCCTGCGCTGGCACGTGCACCAGGACGAGGCCGGAGTCCCGTCGCTGGAGTGGCGCTTCGACCAGGACGTGCTCGACGCCGAGGCGAAGGCCGACGGCTGGTACGCCCTGATCACCCCGCTTACCAACGAGCAGGCCGACCCCGCCCAGGTCCTGATTCAGTACAAGGGACAGGCGCGGTCGAGCGCCGCTACGCGGACTTCAAGGGTCCGCTCGCGGTCACCCCGGTGTTCGTCCAGCACAACCGCCGCGCCGCTGCCCTGGTCCAGGTGATCTGCCTGGCGCTGCTGGTCTTCTGCCTGATCGAGCGCCAGGTCAGACAGGCTCTCGGGCCGGACCCAGGCCATGGCCGGGCTCTACCCGGACAACCGCCGGGTCCGGCCCACCGGCCGGATGGTCCTCTGCCACCTCGGCGAGCTCAACCTGAGGATCGGGAACGTGACCGACCCGCCGACCGTGCAGATCACCCGCGGCGTCCAACTCCACCTCCTCCAACTCCTCGGCGTCGAAGTCACACAAACCCGCTGGCCACAGACCTGAACCGGTGACCCGCGCGAAGTACGGGTCTAGACGGCGAGCTGCGCGGTGTCTACGAGGACCGCCGCGCCACCGTTGCCGACTATCTGCGCGAATGGCTCGCCGCGAAGAAGTTGGAACTTGCACCGAACACCTACGCCGGCTACGAGACGTGCGTCGAGCGGGACCTGATCCCCGCCTTCGGCCGCTACCTACTGCTGGACCTGCGTCCCAAGCACATCGACGCGTAGATCACCGCCCAGCAGAAGGCCGGTCGGGGCCGAGTCACCGTATACCGGGCCGTCTCGACCCTGCGCAATGCCTTGAACGCTGCTGTCCGCTCGTGGCGGCTGCGCTACAACCCCGCCACGTACTCCGTCCCGCCCAGGCCCCGCTCCGAAGAGCGCACCTGCTGGACACTACCGTGCCGCGAACGCGCCGACCTTGAAGTCGGTGCCGCAGACGCTGAAGACGCCGCCCGGCGAGCCGTTCGCCTTCATCACGTTCACCGTGGTGCCCACGTCCTTGGGCAGCGCGACCTTGACGTGGGACGCCTGCACCGGGCAGGTGAAACGGGCCGACGTGGTGCCCTCGCTGTTCACGTCGTTGTACAGCACGTCCGCCACCACCGCGGCACCCGCCGGGACGTCGACCGCGCCCGAGCCGTCCTTGGAGTTGTCCCCCGAGACCGGGCTCGCCTTGCCCTGGTCGTCGGCGGCGACCACGGTCGTCGGGCCGACGATGGTGCAGGGGGCACCCGAGCTGTTGGTGATCTTGAGGGTCGCGGCGGCGGGCTGCGCGTCACTGGCGTGGCCCGAGGACTGGAGGAACGTCACCGAGGTGTTCTTGGTCGTGCAGGCCGCGGTGACGCCGCCCCCGCCAGCGCGGGAGGACGAGCTGCCACCACCGCTCGTGCTCGTCCTGCCCCCGGACGGCGCCGAGGCCGAGCCCCCGGACGGCGCCGGGGCCGAGCCCGCGGCCGGGGCCGAGGTTGCACCCGACGGGGCGGCTGATGATGCGCTGGTGCCGACGGCGCTGTCCTGCGTGCCGCTGCCGTCGTTGCAGGCGGTCAGGGACAGGGCGAGCGTCGCGACGGCGCCGACGGCGAGCAGGGCGGGACGGGTGGTGGTGCGCATGGCTGGTTCCCCCGGTTCTCGTTCGTGGGTCGCGATCCTGCACGAGGTCGTTTCCCCTTACACGAACCAGGGTGTTGCGGCGCGCTGGCAGATCACTAACGAGCGCGGCGGCGGCGCTAACGCCCGGCTAACGCTCCCGGATCCTGGCGTGTGCCGCCGCGTGCCGACGCCGCAGTTCGGGCAGTTCGTCCTGGTCGGCGATGCGCAGCAGGGCATCGAGCGCGGTGACGGCGCCCGCGTCGTAGCCGGTCTGCTCGGCCTCAAGCGCGGCCTGCGCAAGGCAGCGCCGCCCGGCCACGGTGTCGCCGAGCCCGGCCAGCGCCTCGCCCTGCCAGGTACGCAGGAGCACGCGCCGGGCGACCGCCTCGTGCTCGGGGCCGAGGCCGAGCGCCACCTCGGCCGCCTCGTACGCCTGCCGGTGGCGGCCCGCGCCGAGGTGGATGCGGGCCAGGTGCTGGAGCGCGAGCATCCGGGTGTGCGCGTCGTCGGCCTCGGTGGCGAGGGCGAGGGCTCGGGTGCAGGCAGTTTCGGCGGCGCCGGGTTCGTCGTCGGGGAGGGCCGCGGCGAGGTTGACCAGGGCGGTGGCCTCGCCGAGTACGTCGCCTGCGCGGGCCGCGAGTTCGGGCGCGACGCGCAGGTGCCGGACGGCCTCGGCGGTGCGGCCCTCCTCGGCGAGCACCCAGCCGAGCAGGGTCAGGACGCGGGCCTCTGCATAGGGGTCGGCGCAGGCGCGGGCGTCGGCGAGGGCGGCCTCCAGGGTGGGCGCCCAGTCGGCGAGGACCCGCCAGACCACGAGCGGCCACTGGGTCACGGCGATCCGCCAGGCCCGCTCGGGCCGGTCCTCGGCGCGGGCCGCAGCGGCGATCAGAGCAAGGTCGTCGCGTTCGGCGGCGAACCAGCCGAGCGCCTCCTCGCGGCTGGTGAAGTCCCGTACTGCGGGCGGCTGTTGAAAGTCATGAGGCTGCATGAAGGCGGGCTCCCCGCCCGGTTCCGCGGCCTCGGACGCGGACAGCGCGGTCGCCACGCAGTGGTCGTACAGGCGCAGCCGGGCCGCGGTGCGGGCGGCCGGGTCATGGCTCTGGCCACGCGCGTAGAGCCGGACCAGATCGTGCAGGACGTAGCAGCCGGGGGCGGTCTCGGTGAGCAGGTGCGCGGCGACCAGGCAGTCGAGGGCGCGGGCCGCATCCGGCGGGGTCGTGCCGGCGAGCGCGGCGGCGCTGAACCGGTCGACGTGTGTGCCCGGGTGATGGCCGAGCGCGGTGAACAGCTGTGCTGCGTCGACGGGGAGGTGGGCGGTGGTGAGCCGCAGCGCGGAGGCGACGCCGATGTCCTCGACGGCGAGCAGCGCGAGCCGCTGGCGCTCGTCGGCGAGCCGGTCGGCGAGGGAGGCGAGGCCGAGGGCGGGGAGTTCCACGAGCCGAGCGGCGGCGACCCGCAGCGCGAGCGGCAGCCCACCGCACAACTCGGCCGTACGGCGAGCCGCTTGGGGCTCGGCGGCGGTGCGGCGCTCGCCGAGGAGACGGGTGAGCAGGGCCACGCTGTCGTCGGTGGCGAGGACGTCGAGGGCGAGGACGCGGGCGGCGTCGGAGGCGACGAGACCGGCGAGGCGGGCACGGCTGGTGACGACGGTGACGCAGCCGGGTCCCGTGGGCAGCAGCGGGCGCACCTGGGCGGAGGTACGGGCGTTGTCGAGGACGACGAGCAGACGCAGTTCGGCGGTGAGCGAGCGGAACAGGGCACCGGCGGCGTCCGCCGACTCGGGTATCCGGCGCGGTGGAACGTCGAGAGCGACGAGGAACTCCCGCAGCAGCTCGGCCGGTTCGGGGTCCGAGGTGTCACTGAACCCGCGCAGATCGGCGTAGAGCGTCCCATCAGGGAAGTCGGAGTGCCGGCCGGCCGCCCAGCACACGGCCAGTGCGGTCTTGCCGACCCCGGCGGGCCCGGTGACCACGACGACCGGCCCGTCAGGTCCGGCCGCGGCCGCGGTCAGCGCGGCGCTCTCGGCGGTGCGGCCGTGGAATCCGCGCGGGGTACGAGGCAGCAGGTTGGGCCGGAACTGAACTGGTTCCAGGGCCGGTTGGGGCGCATCGGCCCGGGCCACGGGGGCGCTGTCGGGGCCGAGGGCGAGGGTGAAGGCGGCGGTCAGCTCGGCGCCCGGAGCGACGCCGAGCTCGTCGGAGAGGACCTGGCGGGCGCGTTGGTAGGCGTCCAGGGCCTCCGAGGAACGCCCCGCATGGTGCAGCGCCTCGACCAGCCGGGCGGCCAGCGGCTCGCGCAGCGGATGGGCCCCGGTCTCCGGCCGCAACAGCTGGACAGCGCGCTCGTGTTCACCGCCCACGACGTACGTGTCGGCGAGCAGCTCGACCGCTGCGAGCCGCGCCTCGTCCAAGGTGTGCGCGGCGGAGCGAAGCAGCGGTGACGGGTAGGCGCCGGCCAGCGCGGGGCCCTGCCACAGGTCGAGCGCCTCGGTGAGCAGCGCGGCCCTGTCACCGGGGTCGGTGGCACGACGGGCGAGCGCCACAAGACCCTCGAAGCGGTGGGCGTCGAGCAGCGTCTCCGGCAGTTCCAGGTGGTACGCGGAGCCGCGCGTGCTCAGCTCGACGCCGTACGCCGATGCGTCGACGCCCGCCAACAGTGCCCGCAAGCGTGAGACATGGCCTTGAATCACGGTGCGGGCGTGCAGGGGGGGTTCGTCGTCCCACAGCGCCTCGGTGAGTGTGTCGACGGAGACCGCGACATTGGCCCGCAGCAACAGCATCGCGAGCAGGCTGCGCCGCTTGGCGGGCCCGAGCGGCAACGGCCCATCGCTCCCACTGACCGACACGGGGCCGAGGACCTGGAACTCCATGGACGGAACCCTATCTTCCGAGGGCTACTGGGGATCGGGACGTCGAACCGTACGGATACCGCGCTGCTCCGTCACCGACCGGGTCGGGCCGGTCGGCGGCGGAGGCGATGGGACGAGGGAGCAGGGCTCGGCGGTGAGGGCGGTGGCTTTGACGGACCGGGCCAGGTGGCGCCGTCCATCTCGCCGGCGCGGCGATATACGGCCGCTGACATCGGGTCAGGGAGTGCTGGTGAGCGCGGCCCAGAGGGTGTCGGCGGTGAGGGTGCGGGCCAGACCAGCGGCCCAGGTGGTCTCGTCGCCGTCCTCGTCGCGCCAGGACCACAGGCGGGTGGTGGCGAGGTGGAGCGGGTGGAGCTTGGTGATGCCGATGGCACCGTGCAACTGGTGGGCGATCCGGGCGATCTCGGCAGCCGAGGCGGATGCCTGGGTCTTCGCGCCGGCGATGGCGAACCGGGCAGCCGCGGGGCCGGCGTCCAGCGGGACGGCGGCGGCCTGGACGGCGGCGCGGACCAGCGCGGCTTCCTCGATCAGCTTCGCTTCCTCCTGCTTGACGGCCTGGAAGCGGCTGAGCGGGCGGCCGAACTGGGTGCGCGCGGTGGTGTGCGCGACCGTCAGCTCGACGCAGCGCTGGCCGGCTCCGGCGATCAGGGCCGCCCGGGCCAGTGCCGCCCGCAACTCGGCCTCCTCGAGGATCTCGCGGGGAATCCGACGGACCTGCGCGGCGGGGATCTCGACGCTGGCGAGGTGCAGGTCGTCGCGCGCTTCCTCGGCCAAGTTGGCGCCTGGGGCGAGGACTGCCTGGTCCGGGGTGAGGGTGAACAGGACCGGGCCGAAGGGGGCGTTGGCGAGCACCACCACGGCGGTCGCGGTGCGGGCCCAGGGGACGCGGCGCAGGGTCCCGGCGACCAGCAGGGTGTCGTCCTCGCCCGCGCTGCCGGCCGAGCCGACGGCCGAGGCGGCCGGGTGCGCGTGGCGGATCGTCAGCTGGGGGGCGATGGCGTAGGTGAGCGGGCCCTCGGGCACCGACAGGCCGGCACGGCGCAGCAGTGGGCGGGCGACCAGGGCGGTCTCGGCGAACGGGGCGGGGACGGTGCGGCGGCCGGCTTCATGGACGGCGGCGAGGAGTTCGGCGGTGCTGGCGTCCGGGGTGGGGAGGGGCACGGTCTGGGAGTCGGCGGTGTTGGTGACGGTGGCGATGGCGTCCGGGTCGGCGAAGAAGGCGGTGGTGTCGTAGTCGTCGGCGGGGACGGCGGGGGCGCTGGTGTCGATGGTGTGGGTGTTCATCAGTGCTGCTCCAGTCCACGAGTGATGATGCCGCGAAGGATTTCGTTGGTGCCGCCACGCAGGGTGTAGCCGGGGCTGTGCAGCAGGGCGAAGGCGAGCAGTTCGGCGTGGCTGCCGGGGGTGGCGTGAGGGTCGGCCGGGGTGGGCAGGATGCTGCGGACAGAATCGACCAGCGCGCCCTCCAGGCGGGTGCCGAGGTCCTTGACCAGGGCGGCCTGGGTATCGAGCGAGGCGCCGGCGTCCAGTGCAGCGGCAACGCCGAGGGAGAGCTGGCGGATGCTGTGCAGGCGGGCGGTCAGGATGCCGACCTGGGTGAGCTGTTCGGCGGTCATGGCGCGCCGGTCGAGCTCGCGCAGCAGGGAGACCAGCAGGGGGAAGGTGGACAGGTAGCGCTCCGGCCCGCTGCGTTCGAATGCGAGTTCGCCGGTGACCTGCTTCCAGCCGTCGCCCTGCTGTCCGAGGAGCATGGCCTCCGGGACGTGGACGCCCTCCAGGTGGAAGGCGTTGAAGCGGTGCTCTCCGCTCATCAGGTGGATCGGCTCGATCCGCACGCCCGGGGCGCGCAGGTCCACGATGAACTGGCTCAGGCCGGCGTGCTTGTCCTCGGCTTCCTCGGTGCGGGCCAGCACGATGGCGTAGTCGTTGGCGTGGGCGCCGCCGGTCCACATCTTGGTGCCGGTCAGCCGCCACCCGCCTGCGGTGCGTTCGGCGCGGGTGCGGACGGAGGCGAGGTCGGAGCCGCTGTTCTTCTCGCTCATCCCGATGGAGAAGAAGCACTTACCGGCGGCGATCCGGGGCAGGAAGAAGCGGCGCTGCTCCTCGGTGCCGTGCTGCAGGATGGACGGGCCGGCCTGCCGGTCCGATACCCAGTGCGCGCTGACCGGGGCGCCGGCGGCCAGGAGTTCCTCGATCACCACGTAGCGCTCCAGGAAACCGCGCCCGGCACCGCCGTACTCGGTGGGCAGCGCCATGCCGACCCAGCCGCGTTCGGCGAGGCGGCGGGTGAACGCGGGGTCCCAGCCGGCCAGCCAGGAGTCGGGGCGGCCGAGCACGGTACCCCGGGCACGCTCCTCGTCGAGGAAGTCGCGTACATCGAGGCGCAGCTGCCGGGCCGATTCGGGCAGGACGGCCTCGGGAAATCCGAGCGGGGAAATTGTCGCTGTGGGCATGGTTCGCTCCGGAATGGTCGATGGGGATTCGGTCTCGGGAAATCCAGTGGATCGGGTCAGTTGGCGGAGTGCAGCAGCGCGGGGTCGAAGCCGGCCTGGCCGAGGACCTCGTCGGTGTGCTGGCCGATGGCCGGGCAGGGCCGCAGCGGCGGTTCGGGGTCGGCCGAGTAGCGGACCGGGCGACCGATGACCCGGTAGCGGCCCTCGGTGGGGTGGTCGGCCTCGTAGAGCAGGCCCCCCTCTCGGGCGTAGGCGGTGGTGGCGGCGGACTCCAGGTCGAGCACCGGGGCGGCGGCGATGCCGGCCTGATCGCAGAACTCCTGCCATTGGGCGCTGGTGTGGTTCGGCGTCAGTTCCGCCATCAGCCGGTAGAGGTCGTCGGCGTGGTGGGCCCGGTCGGGGCCGGTCGCGAAGCGAGAGTCGTCGGCCAGTTCGGGACGGGCGACGAAGGCGGTGAAGTCCCGCCAGTTGCGGTCGCTCTGCGGCAGGATGCACATCCAGCCGTCGGCAGTGCGCTGGGCACGGCGCTCGGGGCTGAGCGAGCGGGTCGAGCCGAACGCGCCGTCGGGCTCCAGGCTGGCCGCGCCCAGGTGCTCGACCAGGTTGAAGGCGAGCATGGTGTCGACCATCGGGACCTCGATGTGCTGACCGGTGCCGCCGTGGTCCCGATAGTGCAGCGCGGCCAGCACCGACTGGGCGATCTGCATGCCGCAGATCTTGTCGGCCAGCACGGTCGGCACGTAATGCGGCTGGCCGGAGACCTGGTGGTTGAGCCAGACCAGACCGCTGGTCGCCTGGATGATGTCGTCGTAGGCGGCGTGGGTGCCGTGGCTGCTGTCGCTGCGGAAGCCCTGTGCGTTGGCGTAGATCAGGCCGGGATTGACGGCCGCGACCTCGGCGTAGTCCAGGCGCAGCCGGGTCAGGGCCTGCGGGCGCAGGTTGGTGATGAAGACGTCGGCGGTCCGCAGCAGGGCGAGCAGGGCGTCGCGGCCGTGCAGGGCCTTGAGGTCGATGGCGACGCTGCGCTTGTTGCGGTTCAGGTTGAGCGCCGCGCCGCCCATACCGGGGTGGCGCAGCGGCGGGTAGTGGCGGGTCATGTCACCGGTCGGCGGCTCAACCTTGATCACGTCCGCGCCCAGGTCGCCGAGCTGCTGGGCGGCGTACGGGGCCATGATCACGCTGGCCAGTTCGACGACGCGGACTCCGGCGAGGAGTCCTCGCCCGGACGGACCGCTGGGCTCCTGGGTCATCTGCTGGTACCTCCTGAAATGTCGGGTGAAGGGCGGGCGGCCGGGCCGCGTCGCCTCGTTCCGCAATCCAGGAAACCCGCGGGGAATCGGCACCGTCCAATACGAGTTGGGCGCCGGATCGATAGGGCGGAGGATATTCACGCGGCGCCGGCTCGGGTCATATGGGCACGGATATCGGTGATTCGGGGAATCCGTATTGGACGGTGCGGCGCCGGACCGGCTGTTCTGGTGGAGGCCGCCCGACCGGGTCGGCCGCCGCGGCACGCGCGGCTCGTCATCTCCGGAAGGAGAGTCGGACATGGCAATCGATCAGGCGCAGCGGACCAGTGCGGCGTACCGGGCCCTGGAGGACCTGTACCGCGAGTTGGGGATCACGGCGGCGGACACGGGCGGCACCGTGAGGATCCAGGGGGCTGACCCGGTGACACCATCGGTGCACCGGATCGGCGACGCCGCGGCGGCTGCCCTGGCCGCCCTGGGCACCGAGGCCGCCGCGCTCCACCGGGAGCGCGGCGGCGCGGCGCAGGACGTGACCGTCTCGGTGACGGCGGCGGTGCGCCAGCTGATGGCGGTGTTCTTCACCCGGATGCGGGGCGTGCCGGTCCATCGCTTGCAGGAGGACCCCAACCTGCTCGGCAACAGCGACTTCTACCGGGCAGCCGACGGCCGGTTCGTCTACCTGCTCCTCTCCTACCCGCACCTGCGTGACACCGCCTGCCGGGTACTGGACTGCCCGCCGGACCGCGAGCGGATCACCGCCGCCATCGCCCAGTGGGACGCGCTGGAACTGGAGGAGGCCATCTGCACCCTGGGCGGCACCGCGATCGCAGTGCGCACCCGGGAGGAATGGCAGCGGCATCCACAGGGGCGGCTGCTGCAGGACGGCCCACTGATCCGGATCGAGAAGATCGGGGAGAGCGCGCCGGAGCCGTTCTCGGCGTTCCCGCCGAAGCTGTCCGGCGCGGCGGACCGGGACCTGCCGCTGGCCGGGGTGCGGGTGTTGGACAACACCCATGTGATCGCCGGCCCGATCGGCGCGCGGATCGCCGCCGAACTGGGCGCCGACGTGCTGCACATGTCCTCGCCCGACCATCCGGACCCGACCGGGATGATCGTCGAGACCGGCATCGGCAAGCGGGCCGCCTTCTGCGACCTGCTCGACCCGGCTCAGGCCGCCGCCTTCCGGTCCGTGCTGGCCGGCACCGACCTCTACGTCTGCAACTACCTGGGTCTGGACGCCAAGGGCTTCGGCCCGGCGGCACTGGCCGAGCAGCGGCCCGGACTGGTTGTGCTGGACTTCCTCGGCTGGGGAACCGAAGGGCCGTGGGCGGCACGCGGCGGCTTCGACCAACTGGCCTCCGCTGCCACGGGTTTGGCAGCCGAGGAGGGCTCGGTCGACGCTCCCCGGCTGCCCCCGACCTACCTTCTGAACGACTACCTAGCCGCAGTGCTCGGGGCCGCGGGCGCGCTGGAAGCGCTGCGCCGCCGGGCCCGGGAGGGCGGCAGCTACCGGGTGCACGTCGACCTGGCGAAGGTCTGCATGTGGGTGCAGGACCTCGGGCTGCTCCAGCGCGCGGGCGTGGTCGAGCTGCCCGCCCCCGACCCGGCGCACGACCAGGCCGAACTGGTCACCGTGCGGGGACCGTTCGGAGAAGTGTGCTACCTGCCGACCCAGGTGCGCTACTCCACGCTGGCACCGCGCCTGTCCCGCACCGCCGAGCCGCTGGGCGCATCGGAGCTCATCTGGTGACCACAGTCCGGCGCGTCGGCCTCCTCCTGCGGGCGCACCGTTGCGGGGCCCTCGATCTCGGGGCGGTGGCGCTCCATCAGCTCCAGCAGAGTGGCGACGGCCGGATCGGCGTTCGGACGGCTCAGCGCCGCGACCGTGGTCACCAACCGGTCGCCGCCCTCGATCGCGACGAAGCGGATCATCGGGTGACCGAGCGCCGCGACCCGCTCCGGGACGAAGCAGACGCACACCCCGGCCGCGGTGTAGCCGAGCATGCTGGTCAGGTCCTCGGCCTGGGCACGGGTGCGCAACTCGAAACCGGCCTTGCGACAGGCATCCTCGATCAGCGCCCGGATCCGGGGCATGGCCGGCTGCGCGGCGGTCACGAACTCCTCGTCCCGCAGCCGGGCGAGCGGCACCGACCCGGCCCCGGCGAGTGGATGGTCGCACGGGACGGCCAGCACGGTGCTCTCCTCGGCCGCCTCCCGCACCTCCAGACCCGCCAGGTCGGAGACCGGCAGCCGGACCAGCGCCAGGTCCGCCACCCCTTGCCGGACCTGCTCGCACAGCTCGGCGGACGACCGCTGACGGACATCCAACCGCACGCCCGGCAACTCCCGGGCGGCCATCGCGAGCAACCGGGGCAGGTGCCAGTACCCCAGGCTGCTCACGTAGCCGAGCCGAACCGTGCCCTCGACGCCCTTGGATATCCGACGGACCCGAGCCACCGCGGCCTCCTGCGCCTCCAGCATCCGCTTGGCGTCGGCCGCGAAGGCCGCCCCGGCCACCGTCAGCCGCACTCCCCTGCTGGTGCGCTCGAGCAACAGCACTCCAAGGCCGCGTTCCAGGCGCTGGATCGCCTGACTGAGTGGTGGCTGACTCATCGACAAGCGCCGGGCGGCATGCCCGAAATGCTGCTCCTCGGCGAGTACCACGAACTGCTCCAGCAGGCGAGGGGTGAGCTCCATGACCGTCAACCCTAGGGCGCGGTTCACACACCGAACAAGGACAGGGGACACGCGGGCGATCTTCTTCTCGTTGACCCGAACGCCGGCCTCCCGCAGTTCGGAGGTCACGCGCGGTGAGCCGTAGGAGGTGACCCCCGGAACGTGGGCTGCAGGCTGGCGCATCTCCTGCACCGGCCGAATCGCCACGATGCAGGGTGCCGGGCGATGGCGCGCGCCTCGGTCACCGCGCTCGCCCTCCGGCCCCGATTTCTACCTCGAGCACCTCAAGCGGCTGACCGCCAACGGCATCCAGCCGCACTTCATGCTCGCCAACCTGCCCCAGCCTGGAGATCGTCGAACGACTGATCCGCGCCGACCTCTACACCGGCCCGCTCAACCTCAACTACGTCGCCATCGGCGGCGGCGCGTCCGCGTTCCACCCCGCCGATTTGGTCGAGTTCGCCCGCCGCACCCCGGACGGCGCCGTGCTCACCATCGAGAGCATCATGCGCTCCACCCTGCCGATGAACACCATCGCGATCGCCCTGGGCCTGCACGTCCGCGTCTGAGCACCACCCGGTAGCGGGGCACCCACGCCCCGCTCCCCGTCCGGTCGGCGGCCCACCGCTGGTCGATCTGGCTCACCAAAGTGGAACCCGATGCCAGCTGGCTCGGCCGGGTGGCATCTGACCTCTCGGCCGATCAAACCAGCGCTTTGAAGCAGATAGCGATGTCGCTCTCCCGACACGATCGCCATCTGCGCGCTGGGGGCCGCGCCGTGCTTCGCGCGCCGGCCGCGTTCTCCTCATGAGTTGTTGGCTGGTGGGCACTTGTCTCACCACGATCACCTGACGCAGGGAGAACACGATGAGCACCTGTCCCACCCGTGGCCGTGTCTACCGCCGCTGTGGCTGCCGTGACGAGAGCCGACGGCAGTTGGGATCCTCGTGTCCGGCGCTGCAAACCAAAGCAGGGCGCGGGAGTTGGGCGTACACGGTAGACGTGCCGTCTTCGGAGGTGGGACGCAAGACCCGCCGCCGCAGCGGCTACCGCTCGGAGCAGGACGCGCGGCACGCGCTGGAAATCGTGCTGGACGCGGAGCGGATCGGAGTGTTCGAACGACCCGAAGATCACCGTGGGTGCCTATCTGCTCGAGTGGCTGGCGTTGAAGGAGAAGACCCTCAAGGCCTCCACCTACGCGAACTACCACGCGTACGTCCACAAGGACCTGCTGCCCACATTCGGGCGGATCCGGCTGGTCGAACTGAAAGCCCGACACATCGAGAAGTGGAGCACCGATCAACTCTCCGCCGAACGCGGCCCGGTCGCCGTGTACCGAGCCGGCTCCGTGCTGCGTAGCGCGCTCGGCCCGGCCGTGCGCGGCAAGCGCTTGATCTACAACCCGGCCCGGCGCGCCATCAGGGCGCGGCCGGCCTCGCCCGAGCGGCTGTGCTGGACCTCGCTGCAGGCCGCCGGTTCCTTAGCCACAACGCCCAGAATTGCGCGGATCAGCTCGGGGACCTGTTCGAGGTGATCCTCGCAACCGGTCTTCGGCGCGGTGAGGCACTCGGTCTGCACTGGACGGACGTGCACTTCATGGAGCGCAAGGTGTACGTCCGCTGGACCCTGTCCGCGGTCAACAACAACGAACTTCACCTGGGACCGCCGAAGACCAAGGCGAGCCTGAACTGGGTCAGCCTCAACGCCCGGGCCATGGAAGCCCTGCGGCGCCAGGCCGACCACCAGCAGTCACTGCTCCCGCCGGGCGCGCCGTTGGACGGACTGGTCTTCGCCGGGGTGGACGGCTCGCCGCTGCGGCCCCAGCACGTCCTGAATGAGCTGCGGCGCACCGCCGAGATCGGGCTGCCCCGGATCGGGGTGCATGACCTGAGGCACACTGCGGCGACCATCATGATCACCTCTGATGTGCCCATGGCGGTGGTCTCCAGGACCCTGCGGCACTCCACCCTGGCCACGACCATCAACATCTACGGGCACCTGCTCAAGTACGCCGCGGACGAAGCGGTCCACGCCCTGGCCGACGCCCTCGCACAAGCCGAGGCCGACCTCGACTCCGGCCGTCCTCACCACCTCGGACGCGCTGCCTAGCAATCGAAGTGCCGGGCTCCGGGCGCCAGGGCTTCTCGCATGCCGGGCTTGGAGCCGGACCGGGCACGGTCAGCTCCAAGCCCGAGCGAGTGCCGCTCGCACGGGGTCGCGATCCGGTGATCACGAGCCCAGGCAGTCACCATCTTCTGCCTCCACAGCGAGGGAACCGCTGCGAAGCAGTTGATCAACGACAGGCCCCGGCACCAGCAGATCAACGCTGCCGGCCGACCAGTGCGCAGCCACCTGATACACCGCGAGGACACCGGCCTCCCACCGGGGAAGCCGGTCCTCCTCCCCCTCCCCGCCGTGGGCGCGGTCGAGCGGCGGGAGATCGACCGTGACCGAACGGCGAGGAACCGCCGCGTGCTGCGCGGCCAGAGCACGCGCCTGGGCATTCCAGTCATCAACGAGGCGATCCAGCGCATCGAGAGCCTCCCCGCGACCCCGCCGGCGGGACCCGAACGCCTCGTAGACCACCGCCATCACCGCAGCCCTGCCCACCTCAAGCCCGTCCCAGCCGCCAGCACACTCCTGTTGCCAGCAGGCCCACGCCTCCTGCACCAGCCACGGACCGCCGGGCCCCGGGCCGACCAGAGCCGGCCCACCATCGGTCCCTGGATCCGGCGGGGTTGGCGGATGTTCACCCGGAAGCGGCCACGCGCAATGCGTGCACAACTCCCCGACCGCGAGCATCAGCGGCATCTCCAGACGGTGAACCGCCGGCGCGGATCGCAGCTGCCCGCAATCCGCGCCGCCATGAAGCCTTCCCAGGCCGGACGACGACCGGAAGCAGGACAGCGGCAGCTCCTGGAACAACCCCAACGGAACATCGGCCGCAAAGATCTGACCCAACCGAAGCCTGCGCGTTTCCGGGTTCAGCATCGCGGCAACCGAAAAGCACAAAGACGAAGAGCGAATCGCGCCTCACCCGCCGCGACCCGAGCGGTTACCAGCGGCCCTCGGCGCAGCGACGGGCGAAGTGAGCTCCTTGTCGCGCTCTCAAGGGGTAGCAGCAGCTCAGCAACCACGCCCGGCCTCTGGTGATCGCGTGGTGGTCGCAGCGCAACGATCACTCGACAGGACTTCAAGCGAGGATCCCGACCCAGAAATCGGGACTAACCGGTGCGAATCAGTCGCCACCGAGGAAGATCGCGTACGGCGCCCGTCAAGCCGACGACAGCAGGTCACCCCCTCAGGAGGGCCGAGCTCCTCCGACCGCGAAGCACCACGCTTGACCACCCGGCCCCAACTCCAGCCTGGCTACGGCGAGTTGTCCACCGCCACCTGCCATCAGGCTGCGTTCCCAGACCGGCCAGGGCGCGACCACGACCACCACCCCGCGACGCGCACAAAAAGGCGCTCCCATCATTTTGATGGAAGCGCCCTCCGACCTGCGAAAACTCGCGGTCGGGACGACAGGCCTTGAACCTGCGACCCCTTGACCCCCAGCCTGTTGACCCGGTTGTCCGAGACATGGAGCAGGATGAGCCTGACCATTCGTGTCTCAAGGAGGGATGTGCGGCATGGCCACCACCAGCTCACGGCTGCCCGTGGATTTCCTGGTTGCCGTCGCAGCCGGTGCCGACGCCGGGTCGGCTGCGGCCCGGATGGTTGCCGGGCAGGCCCGCGCGCTGGCGGACGACCGGCAGTACACGCGCCTCCTCGAAGCACTGCTCACGAAACCGTTCCGGGGCGAGGCGCCTGACTGGCTCCTGGAAGCAGCGGTGACGAACGGCCTGCGGAAGGCAGAGTCGGAGCCCGACTACATGGTCGGGACGGCGATCGAGCTGGTGGCTCTCGCACTTGCCCATCCCGCGTGCGGGGATGCCCTTCGGGACAGCGCACTCCGACAGTGCACGGCTAACCAGCTCGGCTCGCTCGGTACCGCCCGCCGACCGCCCGTCCTGTGCAGGGCCGTCGCAGCTGAACTGCGCAGGCGCGTGCCTGAGCGTCCGTTCATCACACCGGCCCTGCTCAAGGAACCGACACCGGCCCAGCTCGTCCTGCGGACGGAACGCCTCCACGACGACGTGTTCGACACCGCGATCTCTCTGCTCCCCGATGCACCAGACGAGAGCAATCACGACAACGAGAGCTCCGAGGCCAGATGGAAGCGGTTCAAGCAGGCGTTCGCCGCCTGGGGAACCATGTGGTTGGCGGTCCTCGAGCGCCACCCCGACCGGCACTCCCAACTCGTCGTCGGCACCGAAGGAACCGACGCCCATCCCGTGATCACGGACCAGCTGCTCGGCAGCGTGCCGTGGATGGTCGAGCCCGGCCTGCTCAAGCGGATCGCCCTGCAGGACCTGGACCGCTTCGCTCAGGCCAGGTTGGCGGCCCGGGTGTGCCGCGCCGTCCAGGACGGGTCCTCACCGGAGGAAGCCCGGGAGCGCTTCGCCGCCGAACTCGCCTCCCTCAGCGCGGAGGACCGCGAGCACATCGAGCACTATCTCGAGGACAGTGGTCGCCGGGCCCGGTGGGGCGTGCGCGCCGCCGTATTCTGGGCTTCCCACGCCGCCGAGGAGCCGTGGCGTCTGGTGCTCAACCCCGCAGAGGCCAAGCCCTCGTACGGCGATCCCTACACCTGGCTCACGCCGGCGGATGAACTCGCCGAACTGGGACGGCGCTTCGCCGACGTGGCCGTACAGGCGCTCCACACCTGGCAGCCGAACGACTCCCTCGGCGTCAGCCGGGCGGCCGACCTCCGCTGGGTCCACGCCATGCTGCTCCACCTGCCCGAGGTGACACCTGCCGTCAAGAAGACGGTCCAGTCGATGATCCACGAAGCCCGCCGCGGCCAGGCCCGTCCCAGGTCCTACGACTACACGGCACAGGAGGACCATCGACAGTTCACCGAACTGATCACCGCGATCAGCCGGATCGTCGCCGACCCGCTCCCCCAGACACCCGCCACACGACGCGCGGCCCTCGGCGATCCCGCGCAGGTAACGCCCCGCGCCCTCTCCGCCGTAACGGCGGACGTCCTCGACGAGTACCTCGACCGGCATGCCGACGACGAACTCGTCGAGAAGGCACTGCTGTCGTTCGCGCACAGCGGCTACGGGCACAACCGCTCCTTCCCCGACGTCCTCGCTCGCCACACGAACCCGCAGCAGGCAGTCCACATCCTGACCCACGAACTTCGGAGCAGGCTGGGCGGCAATCCCGCCAACCGCGAAGCCTGGGCCCGGCACGTTCTCGCTCTGCCCGACTGCCGCAACGAAACCGTCCTCGCCATGCCCGCCTGGACCGCGCTCAAAGCGAGGGGAAACCACTACGACAGCATCCACCCCACCGTGGTCGCCCTGGTCGTCGGCACGCTCGGCAACGACGACAACGCCTGGCAACGGCTCGCCGACAGCCCGATCAGCCCCTCCGGCCCCAACGCCTGGCTCCGCCTCGGCGACATCCTCACCGCCGCAGCAGAGGGATCAGCATGGCCAAAGCCGCCCACCTCCCGATGACAGCCCCGGGCCGCCCCGAAGCAGGCTGGCCGTAGACAACACCGCGCCGGTCCGAGTGCGCAGGTCAAGACGGTCGGCTGTCTCGGGCCTGGCCTGCGTGCCCCAGAGAATGCGGCTGTCGCTGTCGCTCCAGACCTCCTCAGCGCCTCACAACCCCGCTGGATGGCAACGGCCGGCCTTCCGGCCAGAACCCCAGCACCGTTCTACGAGGAGGGGCGCTCGCTTGAACGGGCGACCGCGCTGGTGGCTCGCTGTGTACCGCGGTCGGCGCGGCCTGCCGGGTCTGGGGGCTGCGCTTCCCTTCCCTGGCGTGATCCCGCGAAGCTACGATGACGACCTTGATGTGAGGGGGATCGGTGAATTTCGAGCAGCGCATGTACGCCCGTTTGAAGTTCCTCGACCTCATGGCCGACCTCGACGGCGCCGCCTTCGAGACCTTCTTCCAAAAGGTCATGCAGGCGGTACCCGGGATTCCTGGCCGTACGGACGCACGGCAACGTGGGCGATCAGGGTTCAGATGGGCTGATGCTGAACAGCAACCGGCTCTACGCCTGCTACGGCCCGCAAACAGTGAGCGCGAAGGACATCAAGAAGAAGTTCAAGGACGACCTCGCAAGCGCACGCAGACAGCGCTCCGGCCAGTTCACCACGTTCGTCTTCGTACACAACGACCGGCGCGGCGTGCATCCGGAGGTGGCGACTCTTGTCGCTACCGCCCGCAACGACCACCCCGATTTGCGTTTCGAGGAGCTGGGCAGCCGGGCGCTGTGGCAGGAGCTGATGCAGCTCGACGTCGTCGTTGCCGAGGACGTGCTCGCGTGTGAGATCCCGGTCAGACCGATGGCCTACGGCGTCGGACTGGAGGACCTCGTCCCCCTGCTGAACCACCTCACCCAGCTGCGCGCCCAGGCCGATCCACTCATGGAACTTCCACAAGTGCACGCGGACAAGCTCAGCTACAACCAGCTCGACTCAGAATCGCGTGAAAGCCTCAAACTCGGCCTGCGAAGCGTCCACCTGGTAGAGGCCTTCTACGCTGGCGGGATCCGCGAGCTGGAACAGGACGAGGTCGCGCGTGGCTTCCGCATCTACTACGAGCAGGTTCGCCAGGAGTGCGCCGACCCGGAGGACGTGCTGTGGCAGCTTGAGATGTACGTGATCGGCAACGCCGCCCAGCCACCCAGCCGCCATCGCGCGGCATGGGTCGTGCTGGCGCACTTCTTCTTCCGCTGTGACATCTTCGAGGCGCCACCGGCAGGCTGGAGCCCGGCCGAACTCACAGGGGCAATCCGGTGATCACTCCGACCAGCTCAACGAACCCAGAACCGTCAATCAGACGTGGGCACGGCTCAAGGCCTGGCGCGAGGAGAAGGATCACAACTCGCCGCTGTCGTTCAGCTGGTTCGTCCTGGCCCTGGACGTGCTGTACGGAATGGGCGTGGTCGAGCTGCGCCACGACCTGCTCGTCGCGAGGAGTGCACATGCTGCGCCGGCTGAGCGCTGACGACGCCCGGTTCAAGACGGTAGTGTTCGCTCCGGGCCTGAACCTCGTCCTCGCGGACAGGACCAACACCTCGGCGACGACCGACAGCCGCAACAGCGCCGGCAAGTCGAGCATCATCGAGCTCGTCCACTTCCTGCTCGGTGCGCGTGCTGATGCCCGCAGCCCCTTCGCCAAGCGTCCCCTGAAGTCGATCACGTTCCAGCTTGACCTCGACTGGCCAGGCATCACCCAGCCGCTGACGGTGCGTGGAACCAGCTCATCGACCGCAACCTGTTCGGCATGGGGCCGGACCACCCCGGGGTCAGCGGCCGCACCCTCCTCTCGTACCTAGCGCGCCGGGTGTCGTCGCACGGCTTCAACGAGGCTGGCCGGACCCACTCCAAGCAGTCCGCGGCCGACGCCACGACCAACCTCGCCTTCTTGCTCGGACTCGATTGGCGCCTGGCTGATGGCTACCGACAACTGGCCGCACGCGAGGCGACCCGCAGGCAGCTTCGCCAGGCCGTGAACGACGCCTTCCTCGCCATCGAAGCGACCCGTAACCAGATCAGCGTCACACCGCGCATCGACAGCGACGGAAGCCGCGGCATCGGCAACATGGTGATCTTCTGCTTCGACCTCACTCTGGCCGTCATCGCCCACCACCACAGACGAGGACCTGACTTCCTCATCCACGACAGCCACCTCTACGACGGCGTCGACGCGCGCCAGGTAAAGGCCGCACTTGAACTCGCCATCCAGGTCGCCGGCGAAGAGAACATGCAGTACATCGTCACCCTCAACACCGACGACCTCGACAAGGCGACCAGGCTCGGATTCGACTCCGCCCCCTACGTGAACACCACGGTCCTCACGGACGAGCACGCGGCCGGCGGCCTGTTCGGTTTCCGCTTCTGACCGCCCGAACACACCTCCCAAGCGGTCGTCGCGAGCGCGGCAAGGGGACCCGAATGCTCTCCACCCGACTATTAACCTGTCCACATTCATTCGAGCGATGATGGAGAGCCGTAGCGGGCAGTATCTGGTCGGTGCCACCCGCCGGCCGACGAACGCCGTAGTCGGTGCCCCGCTCGGCCAGGGCGCCCCTTTCCTCAGCCGATGCCGACCCGTCACCGTGACGGGGTTGGTGGTTCGCGCTCGCCAATGAGTTTGCCGACCTCTCGTACGCGATGGTGCTTGCGGGCCTCTCGCACAGGAGCGCCGGGTGTTGTCAGTCGAGGCTTCGCCGCCGGGCCGACCGCGCAGACGGATCCGGAGGCTTCTTGGGAGGCCGGTGGCCATGAGCGCGGAACTCGGTCTCGTCGGGGTGCCGCCTGACCCGGACGGCCCTCCAGGCTGTGTCGAAGTCGATCTGTCCGCCGGCCGCCCGTGTGAGGCGCCAGGCGCACCAGCTGGTTCGCGGGGCAAGCACCCAGCGCAGGACGGTGGTTCTCATCCTGCCGGTTCCGACAGGCCAGATCCCTCCGCCGGGTCGGCCGGGCCAGGTGGCTCGAGGAGCGCGTCGAGACCGTCCGCGAGGTCGCGGTGGCCTGCTTTGCGCATGTAGTCGGAGGTGAAGGCGAGGAGCATGCGCCGCTGGTGCAGCTGCTCGAAGCGGGAGAAGAACGTGCGCAGGATCTCCAGGAACTGAAGGTCGGCCGGACCGGTGGCCGGAGCCCGGGCGGTCGCCAGCAGTTGCGACAGGTTGGTCAGGGCCTTGATGAAGTTGGTCCTGGCGCTCTCGTCGGTCAACTTGAAGTCCTTGAGGTGCTCCGCCCAGGTTCCCGTGCCGGGCATGGTCAGGGCGGCGGCCAGGATCGCCGGATCGGCGAGTGCGTGAGCACGGGCTCTGGCCGCCTGGAGGAAGACGGTGTCCTCCAGTGCCTGGCTGCGGCGGGCGCGCATCAGTACGGCGGTGGCCTCGGTGGCCGTGGGGTCCAGGACCGCGGTGATCTGCGCCTGCAGGATGACGTCAGGGTGCCCGGGCAGCGGGCGGCAACCGGCCAGGTGCTCGGCCAACGCATCCTGGGCGCCTGGCAGGTCGGCCGGGTCCAGCCGGGCGGCGGCATCCACGGCGGCGCGGCGGAGCGTGGTGCGGACCAGCCGCGCGAGGCCCGCCGTGTCGTGGCCCGGCAACTGGTCGGGGTAGGTGGTGGCGGTGATCTCGGCGGTGAAAGCGATGTCCGGGTACTGGGTGGGCAGGACGGCCGGGAATGCGGTCACCGCGCGCCGTAGTTCCCGCCGCTGTGCGCGGGTCGGCTGGTCACTTCTCACGACGGCTCTGGTCGGGCGGCGGGGAAGCGGCGGCTGATCAGGCGCCGACGGAACTCGCGCATGGCCTTCGACTCGGTGTTGACCTCGCGGCCGATGACGACGGCGGCAACCGGGTCTAGGCTGATGCGGCCGCTGACGACCCGCTCGATGAGCTCGAGGACTTGGTCGGCCGGCAGGGGTCCGTCGATGCTGGCCTCGGCCCAAGCAGTCAGGCTGCTCTCGCAGGTGCGTGCGAGTGACGAGTCGGGCAGGGTGGCATTCCAGGCCGCGACGATCTCGTCGGTGACGGACTCGTCATGGCGGGCTGCGGCGAGCAGGAGCTCCGTGGGATTCGGGTCGGTGGTCAGGTCCGCCAAGGCGAGGAACGCGCGCCGGCCGGCGCGCGAGCGGCCGGCCCTGGCGGGGCTGCTGCTGTCCGGCGGTCCGATCCAGTCGTTGACCGCCGCCCAGGTCACAGCGAGCTTGCCGTGCTCGCTCACCAGGGCGCGAATGGCCTGTCCGGCCTCCTCGTTGGCCTGGTCCTCCACGTCGCGAGCGAGGACGTGGCGGAGGCGTACCAGGGCCTGGCCAGGAAACTGCTCGGCGAAGGCACCCTGGCACACCAGTGCGGCGACCCTGGCGACCTCTTGGTCCCGGCTCGGTGCCCAATTCTCGCGCAGCTGTTTGCGCACTCCCGCGCCGAGGACAGGGTGCCGGGCGGCGGAGGACAGCATGAGGGCGGCGGCGCTACCACGGCTGAGTGCGGCGGGGGCGCCGCCGCCCCGGGTCGTGGGGCTGGGCAGCACGCTGCTGTCGTTGTACTCGGCCGCCAGCTTCGCCAGCAGGTCGGCGATGGTGCCGAGCCGGTCGGCCCCGATCTCGCCCGTGGCTGTGATCCGTGCGATCCACTGCCTGATGTGGCTCTGGGTGTTGGCGAGTTCGGTCCAGATGTGTTTGAGGACCGCGTAGCCGTAGCCGGGCCGGTGAGTGAAGGTGACCTTGTTGTCGCTGACGTTGGCTCCTGCCTCACGCAGGCGGCTCCCCAGGTCCAGGCCCGACAATGCGTCGCGCACGCTGTTGTTGTCCGAGTCCCCAAGCAGGTCGCGGGCCGCCTGGTGCACCTGAGAGGGACTGGCGCCTTCGAGGAGTACCGCGGCCAGGAGCAGTGCGCGATCTTCCGGGCGTTCGACGGTCCGGCCGAAGAAGCCTGTGATGTAGTCCTTCCAGCCGGTGAACCGTTCGACGGCCGCTGAGAGCTTCTCCTCGCTTTCTACCGCGTCGGCGAGCAGCCGGGCGAGTTCGGCAGCGTCGGCCGGATGCATGCCCTTGGTTACGAGATGGGCGAGGTCCTGCTCGTGCTCCTGGGGCTCATGTCCGGGCTGCAACCGCTCGAGGAGTTCCGGGCGGCGGTGGTACAGCCCAAGGTGCGATCTCACCAGGTCCAGAGGGGCCGGCGGCCGTGCCCGCACAAGCACCGCGGATTCAGGGCCCATGGTGGGCCAGCCGTCACGGCCTGCGATCACGACCAGGCAGGAACCGACCTGCGCGAGACGGCGACCGTAGTCGCCCAGCTTCGAGGGCATCTCCTTCGGCCAGTCGGCGATCTCGGCAGAGACGTCCAGCAAGTACCCACAGTTCTCTTCGATCGGGAGCAGGCTGGTGTCCGGCGGATCCCAGTCCGGTGTGATCTGCCACAGCCGCAGCGAGGGTCTTCCTTCGCTGCGGCGCGGCTTCTCCAGCAGGACCAGGGACCGGACGGCGATGGCATAACGCCCGTCGCCGCCGTCTCCGCCAACGACCGCCAGACCGCCTTCGCGCAGGAGCACATCACGGGTCTGCTCTGCGGCGAGCACCTCCGTGCCGTCGCGGCTCGTCCTGACCCATGCCTGCCGCACCGCAGAGATCACCGACGGATCGACGGGGTGAACCGGAAGCAGTTCCTTTTCATGGATGTTGACCACGGCGAGCACGCTGGCCCCGCTGGCGGCCTGGGCCTGGACGATCACCGACCGGTGATTGCCGTCGGCGCGCTGGACTCCGGGCGTGCCAGGGCCCGGCTCCTTCAAGGGCTGTTCCACCGTCACCGCTTAGGCCAAGTTGAGGCAGCGATGGAACCTTGCCCCGTGCTCACGTTGCCGCTTGCCTGGATGACGACGCTGCCGGTGTTGCCGTTCGCGTTCATCACGGAGCCCGTTGTCCTGCCTCCGTCCCCCAGCTCGACGAGCAGCTGCTCCAGTTCCTCAACCGCGTCGGGGTTGCGTTGCAGACAGGCTCCAAGCTGCCAGAAGCACTGTGCCCGGAGCGCATCGTGTGCTCCGTCGCCGTCCGGGCCCTTCTCCGCGGCAGCATCGAGGTCCGCCAGCTGCCGCTCCGCGGCCTCGGGTTCATGGCGCGTCAGGAAGCGAGCGATCCGCTCCTTGACCAGACCCCACCCGGACCGTGCCACCTCCACGGCCAGCGCCTCGGACGCCCGTGTCGCCAGGTCCATCACGTCGATTTCGGCAGCACCCATGTCTCACCTCTCGTCCGGCCTCACGCGATGGGCCGCGCCACGAAAGGATGCGAACGGAATGTGACGCCGCACAAGCCGATCGTGCACATCGACCGGATCCCGCCCTCCCGGAGCGCCGACCTGCCGCCGGCGCGTCCCCGCCGTCGTTCGAATCCTGTGCACGGCAGGTATGTCGACGCATACACAGTCTTCGACCACGGGCAGGCCCGTGCTGTTCGACTGCCGGAAGCCCGACCACGGCACGAGGCAGCGGCCCCAGAGTGGCGCGAATCCAGGGTCGGGCTGAGAAGACCTGCCCTGCCGCCCGCTCCCCAGATGACAGCGGCTGTCCCACCGACCCCAGAGCCTCGATCGCTCTGAATCGCGCAACTCCCGCCAAGGACAAGGTGCGCCGGGCAGGCTGTTGCCCGCTGGCAGGCAGCCGTGCTGGAAGCCAGCGGGCTTGCGCTGGTCCGGCCATGAGGCCCACTGTCACACCAGTCACAGGAGTGTGACCACCTGTGGACCGACGGCTCAGCCGCCCTTCCGGCCCACAGGTGGCGGTGGCCCCGGTCAGCGGCGGAAGCCGCGGTCGGGGTCGCGCGCCTCGACGTTGTCGAACGACTCGAACCACGCTGCCGGGCGCAGGTCTCCGATGCCGAGTCGACGGTTCGCGTCGTCGTCAGGGTCCTCGATCCCGTCGAAGCGGGGGCTGTAGAGCATCAGCACGTCGGCGTCCTGGAAGAACAGGTCCTTGCAGGTGTCGAAGTCGTAGTCGTCGTCGTGGACGGGGAGCTTACGGTGCAGGCTCTCCTCATTGTCCTCGACCTCGTCGAGGTAACTCGGTGCCTCCCGGAGGGCCAGGTGGAGGGCGAGTTCCTCAGCGGTGCAGGTCGGTTCGGGCCAGCGGCCGTGTTCGAGGTCGTCGGTCAGGTCGTCCAGGGCCCTGGCCATGCGGCGGCGCCACTGCAGGTCGCAGCCGTGGGTGAGCTTGGGCAACCGGGCGAAGAACTCCCAGTCGCCCTTGTCCTCGACCGTGACGGGCTCGTCCCCAAATGCCTCCGCGTCGTCGTATGCCTGGTCGGCCAGGCCGCACAGCGCGCTGTGCAGGAGGTCAGCGGTACGCGGGGTGAGCCGCCAGGCGCAGTCGTCGCACTCCTCGTCGTCGCAGTCATGCTCGGTCGCCGCGAACAGCGCTGCGAAGTCCGGGACTTCCCCCCATTCTGTGCTGATGGTCCGGCCTTTGGCCTCCTGGGTGGAGAGTCGCCAGCCAGCGCCGAACTCAGCGGTCACGGGCTTGGGGCTCCAGTCGGCGACCTCGTCCCCGTCCTCGGCCCGCAGCCGGTGGCCGGTGCTCTGGTCGGTGACGTTGTCGGCGCCGTCGATCACCTCGTCGCGACTGCTGAGGCACATGACCGCGCCGACTACGTCGTTCGGGTCGTCGTCATCCAGTTCCTCCGCCGGCAACGGCGCCCAGCCTTGCGCCGCAGCCGTCCTCACCAGCAATTCGGGGTCGTAAACGTGGTACTCGCGCAGTGTAACGATCTGCACGACCGGGCCCGCAAGCTCGCGAAGGCGCGCGTCGTACGGCGTTCGGACTTCCCGTTCCTGGTGCCCACCGTCGTCGGCCTCGTCTCCCGCGCCCTGCGCGGTGTCCTCGGACAGCCCGCGCCAGTCGATGAGCGATCCGGCAACCGCGGGCCAGGTCCGAGCGAGCGCGTGCGTGACGGCCTGCCGGAGGGAGGCGGCCGGAGCGTCCGGAAGCTGCGCGCAGAGTTGCTCCATCGACACCGCCCGCCAGGTCTTTGGGGCGGAGGTGAGCGCCTTCCGCAGCAACTGGGCTGCTCGGTGCGCGAGATCGCTGTCGCGGCAGGTCAGTACAGCCTGGAGCGAGGTGGGTCCGGTGGCGTGGCTGACGAGGGCCATGACCCGGCTCTTGCTGGATGTGTGTTCGCAGAAGAAGTCTCCTGGAACCGCGTTGACCTGGTGGTCGGGCATGCGGAAAGCTCCGATGTAGGAAGGCGCACAGCACGGCAAGCGTGCGCTGACGTTGGAGTTCCGCTGGTGGGCACGCTGCGAACGTTCCCCCGGACGGCGATGAAGTCGGTGAGCCCGTAGCTGGTTCCGCCGGTGCTACCGGCGGTCCGGACCAGGTGCTACCGCCACTGTACCTGGGCCCCCGGTGGAAGCGCCCCGGCACACGGGCGCACCGTCCGGTCACACGGGCACGTGAGTAGCTACGGAGGGCCGTTCCGATCAAGTCAGCTTTGGTTCCGCCAGGTTGAGAGGCCGTAGGCAATGGGGCTTCGAACAGGTGTGGTGGCACGGCAAGAGGCCACTGCGGAGCGATCGCAGCGCCATCCACGTCAACCACCCATCGACCACAGAACGTGACCGCTCGGCCAGTGCGTCATGGGCAGGTACACCACTGACCACTCCACGACCAGCCACGAATAGGGTTCGCTGGAGAACGAGCCAACAGGAACCATGAGCGGGCGCCCTCATGCATATGCCGACCAAGCTCGGTCAGCCCCGGACAGCAGCATTGCGTGGCGGGAACGATACATCCTCTGACAACTACGGAGGGCTGCCCATGGACGGCGCAGGAACGCCGATCGAGCGCATGCACAGACTGGATCACCTGAGCCCCTTGGAGGCCGCGAAGGCGCTCAACCTGCCCACCGGGCTGCCCCAGCACACGCCCACAGGTTGCTCGAGCGACGACAAGCCCAAGAGCGACGAACCCCTGCTGCACTCCGT
Source organism: Kitasatospora sp. NPDC029367 (assembly GCF_055569135.1). Lineage (NCBI taxonomy): Bacteria > Bacillati > Actinomycetota > Actinomycetes > Kitasatosporales > Streptomycetaceae > Kitasatospora > Kitasatospora sp. NPDC029367. Next base: position 68,518 of record NZ_JBVHYH010000012.1, on the reverse strand, counting down.
CACGGAAGCCGCGAAACGCCTCGGCGTCGGCGTCGCCTGGCTGCGTTCGGAATCCGCCGCCGGTCGAGTCCCACACCGGCAGATCGGCAGCCATCGAATGTTCAGCGAGGACGACCTCGCGCAGATCGTGAAGGACGCGTACCGGCCGAGCAGCGGAAAGACCCGAGGCCGACGCTGGTGAGATCGAGCGTCCCCGCGCCTGCCGGATCACGCGTAGGGGTCGCGCAGTGGCCTGGGCGCACGAACCCCGCGCGTGATCTCATCGGGCAGGTCGGGGCCGGCGGTGTAGTAGCGGCCCTGGGCCTCGCCTTTGGCGGCGAGCCAGCCGGCGCGGACGAGTTCGCGGATGTCGCGTTGGGCCTGCTGTTCGCTGAGCTCGGCGTCGGCCTGGTAGGTGGCGCGGCGCAGGCGGTTGCCCATGGCCGCGGGGTAGAGGGCGTAGAGCATGCGGTCGGGCCAGCCGTGTTGCTCGACGGCTTCGTCGAGGGCGGTCCAGACCTCGCGGGTGGTGGTCACCTGGCGCTCGACGCTCTGGGCCTGCTGGTGGTGGGCGCGCAGGCAGAACCGGATCCAGGGCAGGGTGTCGCGGTCGGGGGTCCAGACCGGGCCGCCGACGTCGGCGAGAATGTCGTAGTAGCGGTAGGTGTTGCGGGCCCGGCCGAGCCATTCCTCGATGCTGGAGAACTCCGGCGCCATGATCCCTTCGCGGGCCAGGACAAGGGTGTGCAGGGCGCGGGACATCCGCCCGTTGCCGTCCGACCACGGGTGGATCGACACCAGATTCAGGTGCGCCATCGATGCGCGCACCAGACCCGGTGCGTCGAGGTCTCCCTCGTTCAGCCACTCGACCAGCTCGCCGGTCAGGCCCGCCAGCTGTTGGGCATCAGGGGCGGTGTAGGCAGCGATGGTCGGGTCTTCGGCGGAGGTGACGTACACCGGCCCGGTACGCCACCAGCCGGGCCGTTTGATCAGGTGGTGGCCCTGCATCATGAAGTGCAGTGCGTTGAGCAGGCCCTTGCTGTAGGCGAAGTCGTCGCCCGCGTCGGCGAGGCGCTGGATGTAGGTCATCGCCTGCCGATAACCCTCGATCTCGGCCGTGACGGTGTCGTTCGCATCGATCGGCGCCTCGCCGACCATGATGTCCTCGACGTCCGAGACGCTCGCCGCGTAGCCCTCGATCGTGTTCGAGCCGGCGATCGCCCGCGCCGTGAGGTTACGGCGCAGCTGCCCCTCCCAGCGGCGCGGGGTGCGCAGATGCAGACGCAGACGGTCCCGCATCTCTCCGATCTCCGCCAGAACGGCCTGGTCGATGTGGTGCAGCGTGGGCACACCGTAGAGCATGAGGCGATGACACCATGACGGCATCATCGAGTCAAGGCAGACCGGCGCAACGATGACTCATGAGTACTTCAACACCTACTGGAAGCCTCCCGTCCCGGATCCGTTCAACAAGATCACTGCCGCCGACCACCTAGCTCCGCCGACCACCCGCCGCCGGGCCGCACGCCCACCCATCAACCACGGCCAGCCGCCCACCCAGGCCGCCCCCGCTCAAACGCAGGCCTGGGCAACTTCCTGGCGGAAGCCGTCCGCAACGGGCTCGACCCGACGCTGGTCACCCATTGGCTGACCATCCTGGCCGACGCCACCGGCAGTCCCGTCCTCCCGCCCCTGGCCTCTATACCGCTGGCCGACTACGTCAACCTGCGCCTCGCGGCAATCCTGACCGGCCTGGAAACCACCACGCATGTTCCCTACCTCGCCGGCTGGCGTCTGCGGATCGAGCCCGAGCTCGGGCACCTCCCCCTGCGCCTGATCACCACCGGCCTCATCACCGCCGCAGTCCTCGGCTGGATCGCCGACGGCTGCAGCCGCTCCACCCCTCGCCGTGCTCTCCCGCACCTTCGAGCAGGCCATCGTGGACGGCATCCTCGAACGCAACCCCGCCCACATCACCGGCTGGCAGCACCAGTTCCAGCAAGCCGAAGACAATCTGTGGGACCCCCGCACCCTCGCACTGCGCGACTGGGACGCCCTCACCGAACTCGCCGACGCTCTGGTCGAAGCCTCGTACAACCACTATCGCGGCTGGGGCGACGTCGTCGTCCACAGTGCCTGCACCGCCACCCGCATCGGAGAAGTCTCCGGAGTTCGGGCCCGCGACGTCGACACCGGCAAGTGGCTCCTGACCTGCCGCCGGCAGACCACCCCCGCACCCGGCGGTCTGGTCGACAAACACACCAAAGGCCGGATCGCCCGCTTCATCCCGATCATCGAGCCGCTGCGCCCGCTCATCGCCCGCCGGTTGCAGGCCACCCGCGGCGACCCCGACGCCCGCCTCTACACCGGCCCGCGCGGCGGCCGCATCAGCACCGCCGTCCTACGCGACGCTACCAACTGGAACGAGGTCACCCGCAACCTCCGCTACGAACACCTACGACGCCACGATCTGCGCCACACCGGCCTTACCTGGACGGCCGACGCCGGCATCCTTCCGCACATCCTCATGGAAATCGCGGGACACCGGCTCATCGCCACCACTCAGCGCTACTTCCACCCCGACGTGCTCCGGATCCTGGAAGCCGGCCAAGCCCTCACCCATCACCTCGAGAAGCTCCAACGCGACGGCCAGATCACCCGCCGCTGGTAACACACCGTTACTGCCATCGCCTCGAAATGGCCGCTGACAAGCCGCTCCGAGGCTGCCCGAGTCACTCCGCGGCAAGCAGAGGCGCCAGAAGGGCCTTAGAAATGACCCGATATGAACCAGTTTGACCTACTTGACCCGCGGCCGGCGCACTTCACCTTGATTCGAAGAACAACCCGCATACGAGCCGCTGGAGCAACGGGTGGCGACGCACCAGCGGCCAAGCCTGGGGACCATCTTGGGACCCGCCCAGGACCAAAAACGGGCCCCGAAAACCAGTAAGAGCGAGCCCTTGGTTTCCCAAGTACCCGCTCTCACAACCGACTTCACAGTCGGGACGACAGGATTTGAACCTGCGACCCCTTGACCCCCAGTCAAGTGCTTCAAGTAGTGTCGCCAGCCAGGACCTTAAGGTCCTGGCTCCTCTGCTTCTCAACTGCCTTGCTCTCAATGGGCGTTGGAGGTCTCAGACATGCCCGACCGATCGAAGGGGATCGTGCGGAGTGAGGCACCGTCAGCGTTCACTTCGTGCACAAGCGTCCGTTATCGCCCATGGGCGCTCATTGGCGCTCATTGCGCGTGGTCCCAAAGTGGTCCCCAAGCGGTCCCCAGGGCTCCGGTCACGGCGAGTGACACCAATCTGGCGGGCCTTCAGCAACCGCGGGTCGTAGCACCCCACGATCCACCAGCAACGCCACCGGCCAGCGGGTTCGCAGAGGGCGAATCAAGGTCGACTACCCATCGGCTACGGATGGTGATCTTCCAGGCGGTGTGTCGTCTTGAGCGTGTCATCGCCGATTGGTTCTGACGTGCCTCGCGCCCCCTCCCACACGCTCTGCCGCCACGCCCGACAGGGCAGCGACTCTTGGTCCCGGGATCACCCAATCCGAGAGAGGGAAGCTCATGGGACAGCGTGCGCAGCGTGGCCGGGTCTACCGGCGGTGTGGCTGCTCGGACGGGCACGGGAAGCAGTTGGGTCCGTGGTGTGTGCGGTTGTTGGAGGAGGCGGATCACGGGAGGTGGACGTACTGCGTCGACCTGGCCAGGGAGGACGGGAAGCGCAGGACTCGCCGTCGGGGCGGTTTCGCCTCCCGGGCGGAGGCGGTGCGGGAGATGAAGGTGGTGCTGGACGGTGAGCTGCGCGGGGTCTACGAGGACCGCCGCACCACCGTCGCCAGTTTCCTGCGGGAGTGGCTGGCGGCGAAGAAGGAGGTGCTCGCGCCGAACACCTACGCCGGCTACGAGGACTGCGTCGAGCGGGACCTCATCCCCGCCTTCGGCCACTACCGGCTCCCCGACCTGCGCCCCAAGCAGATCGACGCCTGGGTCACCGCCCAGCAGAAGGCCGGCCGCGGCCGGGTCACCGTCTACCGGGTCGTTTCCACGCTGCGCAACGCCCTGAACCACGCGGTGCGCTCGTGGCGACTGCGGTACAACCCGGCCAAGCACTCCGTCCCGCCCAGGCCCCGCGCCGTCGAGCGCACCTGCTGGACGCCGGACGAGGCGGCGGCGTTCCTGCGCCACAACTCGGAGCACTACGGCGACCGGCTCACCGACCTGTTCGAGGTCATGCTCGGCACCGGCATGCGCCGCGGCGAGATCCTCGCCCTGCACTGGTCCGACGTGCACCTCATGGACCGCAAGCTCTACGTCCGCTGGACCCTCGCCGCCGTCAACAACAACGGGATCCACTTCGGCGAGCCCAAGACCGAGGCCAGCCGCGCCTGGATCAGCCTCTCCCCCAGAGTGATGGCCACCCTCCACCGCCAGGCCGCCCTCCAGATGACCGCCCACCCCGAACGGCGCCTGGAGGGGCTCGTCTTCTCCCGCCCCGACGGGACGCCGCTGCGCCCTCAGTGGGTCCTCGACCAGCTCCGCAAGCGCACCGCCGAAGCCGGCCTCCCCAGGATCGGCCTGCACGACCTGAGGCACACCGCGGCCAGCATCATGATCGCCGCCGACATCCCCGTCGCCGTCGTCTCCAAGACGATGCGCCACTCCACCCTCGCCATCACCATCAACCTCTACGGCCACCTCCTCAAGGACTCCGCCGACGAAGCCGTCAAGGCGCTCTCCGCCGCCCTCGACCACGCGGACGCCCAGGCAGCCCGCCAGACGGACCCCGCCGTCGGTCGCAACTTCGGACAGGCGGCGTGAGCAGGACGGGACCCACCAGTGCGCCGGGCAGCGTAGACATGAGCTGCCCGGCGGTGTCTGGGGCACGGGATCGACCGATCTCCCGTCGTCTACCAGGTCAGGGGCAGTTGCACGGGGATTCCGGAGGTCGTCTCCACTCGCGCGACCAGGTCGGTCGGGATCGGCACATCGAGCCGTACTGTGGCCGGTGTGTAGAGGTCCGTCTCGATCTCAGGTGTCGTGAGGGACACGAGGAGGTCGTAGGAGGCTGGCTGGCCGACGCGGTCGGATCTGTTGTGGGACTTCCACCAACCACCGGTCGGGTAGACCGCCAGGGCTCCGCAGTCGGCGAGTCCGGCCGCGGTGCCGCGCCAGATGTCGGCGGGCAGGGAGCCGCGGTTGCGGTTCTCGGAGCCGACGAGCCAGGCCTTGTCACCCTCGAACTTTCCGGGGTGGTCATGCCGTCGGCCTCGGCCTGTGCGTCCTTCCCGATCCGTGTTTCGAAGTCGGCCAGGTTCTCCACGCCCTTGATCGCGAACCGCAGCCGGTGGGACGCGTAGGTGTGCTGGCCGAGGACACCCTGCCGGCCGGGATGCCAGCAGAGCAGTCGCCACCATGTGCGCCGCCAACTTCGCCACCGCCGGACGCCGGTAAAGGCGGTCCTCCACCGAACCATGACACGCGGCCCCGCCGCAGAAAAAGGCCGTTCCCCGCATCGCTGCGGGGAACGGCCTTCCGGCCTGCATGAGCGTAACGCCGACCGGGGCAGCAGGATCTGAATCTGCGCCCTTCCCCCCATTCACTCTGTGATCTTTCCCGCCGAAAAGGCGGACAATTTTTCGATCACGAGTCGCACAGCCAGGGATCCTGCCTTAGTGATCTGCATATTCGCCTCCTCGCGATCGTCCTACCGGTAACTTCTTCCGGTACTTTCCAGGATACTCCTTACTGCGAGAATTCGATCCCACCATGCACATAAGTTAATTTTTGAAAATTCCTCCGCTTGGCGTTTGACCAGAAATTCCACTCGAGAGATTTCCTGCGCCTCGCCTCACAGTCGCAGGATCCACCCTGGCCGAGGTGTCGCGAAGTGCCGGTGAGTCGTACGCCGATCCGCGTGGGCCCAGGCGATGAAGTCGGCCGACGGAGAGGACCGCTACGGGCAGACCGGGGTGCGTGGCGGAGTTCGAGACGAAGGTCGACCAGCGGCGACCCATCGACCACCCCTGCTCACCCCGCCCATCGACCACCCCTGCTCACCCCGGAGGGCGGGGCTGCGGCCGGAGTACGGTGGAAGAGCGCACCGTCCACGAGCTGCAGACTTCTGCGGCGCCCTGGCGGTAGCACGAGGCCGTCCACGAACGAGCCGAGGCAGGTGTCTCGACATGACCGCGACCCCCGATCCCGCCGCCACCCAGCCACCTGGGCCAGGGCCGACGGTCCGCCTGTCACTGACACCCGAGGGCGCCACGCGCGGCCGGCTGGACGGAGCATGGTGGCCGCGCTCGCACGATCTCCTGCGCGAGCTGCCCCCGCTGGCGGCAGCACTGGACCCCACGTGGGGGAAGGTCACCCGTGTCACCGTGAATCCGACGCACTGGCCGGTCATCCCCCGACGCGTCCAGGTCGCAGGCCACGTCATCCACGTCGGGTGGTTCGAACAGGAGCAGGACGCGGACGAGGTGATCGTGTGCTCCTTCACACCTCTGCGCCTGGAGCTCCTGGTGATTCCCCCCGAGGCCGAAGCCTCCGCCGCCGAGTGGCTGATGACAGCGGCGTCCGACCCGGCCAACACCCGCACCGGCACCGACCTCCTGACAGCCGCGGGCGCGCCGACCGCAGACCCGCGGGCAGACGGGTGACTCCGTTCACCAACGGACACACCACACCGACCATCGTCGGCCCCGGCCCTCCTCCCCCGGCCGGCTGCGGGCTGCTCCGGCTACTTGCGTGACCACTCGGTCCCGGCCTGGGGCTCGCCGACCATGTGCTGCCCCTCCCAGACCCGGACCCTGATCGCCGACCGGTGGCCGTACCGAGTCGCCCTGCCGGCACACCGGGCAGATGGCGGCGGCACACGCCGGAGGGAGAATGGGAAGTGCCCACCGACATCGGTGGTTGCCGATGTTCGAAGCGGCTGACATCCGGGAATGGCGCGGCCCTCGACGCGGTGGATGCCGACCGCCACAAGATCGGCACGCTGGAACCCGTCTACGTCGACACCGCGACGGATCGGCCGGCGTTCGCTACCGTCACGGTCGGGCTGCCCACACGCCGCCGCCTGGTCTTTGTTCCTCTCGCCGACGGGCGGGTCGGCCCGGGCTATCTGCAGGGTCTGGCCCAGGAGCCAGGTCAAGACGGCGCGGGGATCGGCATCGACGGCGTACTGCCGGCCGAGCACGAGGCGGCGATCTTCGCCCACTACAAGCTGGACTACGCGCCGGGCACGAGCGGTGAACGCCGCCTGGCACTCTGATACCCGCGCACGCATCGAAGGAGCCCGAACGATGGCACTGGTGCTGTTCCTGATCATCCTGGCGATCGTGCTCGGCATCGTCGGCGTGGCCATCCACGGCCTGATCTACCTGCTGTTCATCGGCATTGCCGTACTGATCATCGCCGTGGCCATTTCCGCTGTCCGGTTCCGGCACGGCGGCCGCTCCTCCAACCGCTGAGACCCGCCGGTAGTCCGCCAGTACGGGGAACCGCTTCGCAGTAGGTGCCTGCGACACGCCGAGTCGGGGCCGCCGGTCCAGAACCGGGTGAGGCGAGCGAGGCACAGCCCTGCGCTCCGAGCACGAGACAGCCTGCGTGCGCCTTGCCCCCGGCAGGGGACGCCATGCGTAACACTGTGTGCCGTGTCGGATACGAGTCGAGGTGGCGAGGGCGGCGCACCGAGCCCCGACGCCCTGCTGTCGGCGCTCGATGCGGAGCAGCTCGGGGTGTTGCGCAGGGTGGGGCTTGAGTGGGGTCGGGTTGCCGGGGATCCGCAGGCATGGCGGCATGCGCTGCCGGTGGATCCGGATCTCGGTCGTTATCCCGCTCCTTCGGAGATCCGGCCGGTCGGCTTCGGTCGTTTCGTGCGGGTCGCCGCGGTTGGCGGAGGACCGCCTGCGGTTGAGGCGACCAGCGAGGACACCCGGACTTCCCGGCTCGGCCGGGTCGGTACCGGGGTCCGGCACGTGGTGCTCGGGGCTCCGCTGAGGAGCACCGCGATCGCGCATGAGCGGATGCGCAAGCTGGTGGCGTTGCCGGTGCTCTCCGCCGACGCGCTCTCCTCGGTCGCGTACGGGCCCGAGGCGATGCTGGGCGTCCTCGTCCTGGCTGGTGCCGCCGGGTTGCGGTACTCGGTGCCGATCGCCGTGACGATCGTGTTCCTGATGCTCGCGGTCGGGGTGTCGTACCGTCAGACGATCCGTGCCTATCCGCACGGCGGTGGTTCGTACATCGTCGCCACCGCCAACCTGGGCCGCGTTCCCGGGTTGGCGGCCGCTGCCGGTCTGATGACCGACTACATTCTCACGGTCGCGGTCTCGATCGCCTCCGGCATGGCGGCGGTCACCTCTGCGATCCCCTCGCTCCAAGGCGACGTCGTGCCGATCGGCATCGCCGTGATCGCTATGCTGCTCGCCGGGAACCTGCGCGGTGTGCGGCAGGCGGGTGCGCTGTTCGCCGCACCGACGTACGCCTTCGTGATCGCGGTCCTGGCACTCGTCGCCGTGGGTCTGTTCGACGCGGCCGGCCGCGGTTTCCACCCGGCGGCGACACCACAGCTGACCGCGACCGAGGGCGTCAGCCTGCTTCTGGTCCTGCGTGCCTTCGCCTCGGGTTCGACGGCGATGACTGGCATCGAGGCGATCTCCAACGCGGTGCCGGCCTTCCAGCCGACCGAGTGGCGCAATGCCCGCACGACACTGACCTGGATGGTCGGCCTGCTCGTCGCACTGTTCGCCGGCACGGTCACACTCGTCCACCTCGACGGCATCGTCCCGAACTCACGGGAGACGGTCCTGTCGCAGCTCACCCATCGCACCTTCGGCTCGGGCTTCGGCTACGTGTTCACCCAGGCCTCCACCGCCGCGATCCTGCTCCTCGCGGCCAACACCGCCTACAACGACTTCCCCCGCGTCCTGTTCCTGCTGGCCCGTGACAGCCAGGCACCGCGGATCTTCCTGCGACTGGGCGACCGTCTGGCCTTCAGCAACGGGATCATCCTGCTCTCGGTCGCCGCGGCCGCCATCTACGCGGCGTTCGGCGGCAAGACCGGCCCTCTGATCCCGCTCTATGCCGTCGGCGTCTTCCTCGCCTTCACACTGTCGCAGGCCGGCATGGTCGTTCACTGGTGGCGCCTGCGCGACCGCCACTGGCGCAAGAGCCTGGCCTTCAACGCCACCGGCGCCCTGCTCTCGGCGGTCGTCCTCATCACCGCCGGCATCACCAAGTTCACCGAGGGCGCCTGGTTCGCCGTGCTCACGGTGGGACTGTTCGTCCTCGTGACGACAAGGATCCGGCACCACTACGACACGGTCGGCGCGGCGACCGCCCTGCATCCGCATGCCGTCGAAGTCCCCAGCCGTACGGTCACACCGCCGAGTTCGGAGGAGCACACGGCACGAGGCACCGCACGGACACCCGGCACCGCGACCGGAGCAACGTTCGAGACCACGGCTGAAGCCGAGAGCGAGGAGACTCCCGAGGAGATCCACCCCCTGTCGATCGTGCCGATCGCCACCCTGGACCAGGCCGGCATGCGGGCCCTCGCCTACGCCGCCTCGCTCCAGCAGCCGGTCCTCGCGCTCCACATCAGCTCCAGCGCGGACGAGGCCCAACGCTTCCGCGCGTACTGGAACCTGTGGGGCGACCACCTACCCCTGAAGATCGTCCTCTCCCCCTATCGCGCGATCGTCGCACCGCTGGTCAACTACATCGAGTCGCTGCACCACCAGCGCCCGGACCTCACCTTGACCGTCATCCTCCCGGAGATCGTCGTACGGCACTGGCGCCACCGCCTCCTGCACAACCGTCTCGCGGCCAGGCTACGGAGAGCGCTGCGCCCCCTGCCGAAGGTCGTCGTCACGACCGTCCCGTTCCACGTGTAGCACAGCGGCGGCGCCGAGCACCCGAGGTGTCAAAACGGGGCGGTCGTACGAGCGACGACGCGACCCTGTTCCTGATCGAGTGGCGCTGAGACGCCCGCACCCCCGCCGCGGCTCTCCCGAGCGGCCGGATCGGTCCGGCGCGGGCGGAGTACCGTGGAGATGTCGGGGCGGCCCGAGCCGCCGCGCCCTGAGGGGCGGGTCTCGCTCAGCGGGCTCGGCCCGCGTCCACGGACAGGTGGCGAGCCATGTCGGACGAAACCGGTGCTTCGCACCGCGGGCTTCTGCCGGACCGGTTCCGGCAGGCCGCGCAGCCGGGGACGGTCCTGCTGCGCCTGGAGACCACCCAGTCACGCGAAGGTGCGCTCGACGGCGCGTGGTGGCCCCATTCACGGGACATCCGCGCAGAACTTCCCGGTCTGGTCAGGGCGTTGACCGAACACCTCGGGCCCATCGCGAGCGTCGGGCTGGACGCGGAAGCCTGGGACGACGTCCCGGCCCGCCTGGTCGTCGACGGCCGGTCGGTGCACATCGACCGGTACCCGGTCGGCGACGACACCGTGATCATCACGCGGGGCGACCGCGATCACTTCAGCCTGCTCGTCGTCCCCCCGCAGGCGAGCCAGGAAGCGGCCCTGGCCGCGATGGCCCGCGCGGTCGAGGCCGACGGAACCGACTCCGCGCGGCAGATCCTCATCGCCACCGGCACCGGTCCCGAACCACCGGCCGAAGCGTCCTGAGGGACGGCCTCGTGGGCCGGGCTCCTCGGGCAGACAGGAAAGGCGGGACGCAGAGATGTCCGTCTACGTGAAACTCTCGGCCGACGCCCGGGCACCGGCGGAGCCGTCGAAGGGGCCGCTGGACCTGCAGTACGAGGACCACACGGACGACGGCGTCACCTTCGAGTACGACCTGCACCCGAGCGGCGCACTGCGCGTCCTGCGGGTCTTCGAGGACACGCCACACCGGATCGAGGCGTGCTTCAGCCCCGGAGCGTGGCTCCAGGTCGCGGGCACCTACCTGCGAAGCGGCTCCGAGTACTGACGGCGATCCGGTTCAGAGCGAACCGCAGGCCCTCGGCGGCGGTTGCCCGGCTGTCAGCGGTGCGCGAATGGGCCCCCGTGCCGGAACCGGACGGCGGAGCACGACCTCTCCTCGCCGACCTTCCCCGCGGCTACGCGCCCTTGTTCGGCCGCGCCGACGCCACCGCGGCTTGACTCGGACCAGGCGATGGCCGTCACCAGTACCGTGCGTCGCCCAACGGGCAGCACCGCGCATTCGCAGCGGCCACCACGCCAGGTGCAGGGTCGACCTGAACGCCTGGTCGGGCAGGGTCGCGAGTGCGTTCTGGTGGGAGTCACCTCTACCCGTGGACGCTGGATGGGAGGGCGGTGTCGAGGGCGTCGCGCAGGGCGTACAGGTCGGCGATGGTGGCCAGTTCGGCGAAACGGGCCAGCAGCCGGCGGACGGTTCGGTCGTCGCCGTCGTGCACGGCCTCGATGATCGCCTCGATCAGGTCCGCCTGTCCGTCCCGGGCCGACTCCGGTACTGCGGGCACCAGCTCTTCCATTCCCGCCTCCCTGCGCGGTGTCGCTGGGTCCTTCTGCCGCTGCGCGGCGGCGGCTCGGGGGTCGCCGCCGCCGCGCAGCGGCAGATTACCTCACACCCGAATGCCGCAAAATCTATACTCGCCGGAGTAGACATTCCTTACGGGCGGGTCTAACGTTTCTCTCGTAGACAGGAGTCGGCGATACCGGCCAGACACGAACTGGCCGACGTTGTTGGACAGAAGTTCGCAGGACGGTCCGGCAGTGGAGTGCCGAAGCCAGACAGATGCAGGACGGCGACGGGGCTGACTGCCGGACCGGGCGGCCCGCAGGTATCAGGGGCCGCCACCAGCAGTACCTAGCACTACGCAATTCAGTGAGAGCAGTACCAGCAGTACGAAAGTGACAGTTCAGTACAGAGGATGAACGGAGGGCGCAAGCGCCATCAGGATCGCCCGGCCCGTGAACACTCACCCGGGCGGACACCGCAGACCCCAACGCAAGGACGGTGGTTTCCGGTCACGCATACGCGATCCCCGCACACCCCCCCGGGGCAGTGCGGAAGTAACAGGACCGGCCCAGGCCGGTAGATGGTGTTGTTACCCTTCGGGGCCCCGGAGCCGACACGGCCCCGGGGCCCCTCGACGCGTTCTCCCCGAGAACCAGAGAGGTGCAGTGACTACAACGACCAGCCCCAACACACCCGACAAACTCGACGACGACGACTACCCCGCCTACACCATGGGCCGCGCCGCCGAGATGACCGGCACCACCCCCGGCTTCCTACGAGCCCTCGGCGAACACCGCCTCATCACCCCACTGCGCTCCGACGGCGGCCACCGCCGCTACTCCCGCTACCAACTACGCATCGCCATGCGCGCCCGCGACCTCGTCAACCAGGGCACCCCCATCGAAGCCGCCTGCCGCATCATCATCCTCGAAGACCAACTCGAAGAAGCCCTACGCCTCAATGAGCAGCTCCGCCGCACCCAACACCACCAGGAGCCCACCACGGACACCTGACCCGCCCGGCAACCTGGCCACAGCTCCTTCCAGCCCTACGGCCGCGCCGCAGCTGGCTCGGGCCCCGGAGCCCTCGCACCGGGACCCCCGGATGTGCGGGGTTGCGCCGTCCGTTCCAGCGCGGTGTGCCCACGGGCGGCCGGTGCGGCAGCTTCCCACTCAAAGCCGGCCTTCCAGCACGGATCCAGGACCCGCCGATGGCCTCACCGTCCGCGCGCTGAGAGCACCCGGACGCCGTCGCCTTCGCCATCGGGCCGGACACGTTCACCGACCCGGCTGGGCAGGCCACGCACCGAAGCATCCGTGCATCCCCGTCCACGCACGTGTACCCGCCGTTCCAGCTCGGCCGGTTCCCCGCCGGGCGGCCAGCGGTGAGACGATGAAGAAGCGGCTACCGTGCCGCCGGCCATCGCACCTCGAAACGAGGGATGATCATGGCCAAGGTCCTTCTGGTGCTGCTGTGCCTGGTCCTGCCGTTCCTGGCAGTGCTGATCAGGACGGCCCGAGCATGAAGGCGCTCTGGCCTTCCTCCTCCAGCTGTGCGGCAGGTGGTCAAGGACTGAGGCCCCGCCCCAAACACAGGCACTCCACACGCCGGGTTGGCACCCATGTCACGACACGAGAACGAACACCGGCACACAAGCACAGCTGACGAGACCAGGGCCGCCACCCGTGGCGCCGGCCCCGCCGAGAGCCCGACCGACCTGCCCCAAAGGTCGTGGTGGGGCGTCCTGAAACGCACCACCAAGCAGTTCAAGGCCGACAGCCTCAGCGACGCCGCAGCCGCGCTCACCTACCACGGCCTGCTGGCGATCTTCCCCGCCCTGCTCGCGCTGGTGTCGATCCTGGGGCTGATCGGCAGCTCCGCCACCAAGCCGCTGCTCGATCACATCCGCAACCTCGGCCCCGGATCCGCCCGCCAGATCCTCACCACCGTCGTGCAGCAACTCCAGAACGCCCAGGGCAAGGCAGGCATCGCACTGGCCATCGGGATCGCACTCGCCCTGTGGTCCGCCTCCGGCTACGTCGCGGCCTTCATGCGCGCCGCCAACAACGTCTACGGCATCGACGAAGGCCGCCCGCCATGGAAGACCCTGCCCACCCGGCTCGCCCTAACCATCGTCCTCGTCGGGCTCCTCGCCCTGACCGCCACCGGTGTCGTCTTCACCGGCACACTGGCCACCAAGACCGGGAAGATCCTCGGAGTCAGCGACAACGCCGTACAGGTATGGGGCATCGCCAAATGGCCCGTCCTCATCATCATCGTCATCGCGATGGTCACCCTGCTCTACTGGGCCGCCCCCAACGCCAAACGACCCAAGCTGCGCTGGATCCTGCCCGGAAGCCTGGTCGCCGTGGCCCTGTGGATCATCGCATCCGGCGCGTTCGCCCTCTACGTCGCCAACGTCAGCAGCCTCAACAGCACCTACGGCAGCATCGGAGCCGTGATCCTCTTCCTCCTCTGGCTGTGGGTCTCCAACCTCGCGATCCTGCTGGGCCTCGAGTTCAACTTCGAGCTGGAACGCGGACGCGCGATAGAAGCCGGTCACCCACCCGAGGAAGAGCCCCACCCCGAACCCCGCGACACCCGCAAACCACCGCCCGGCACCCCACACCATCACGACAGACCCAGTCGCTGAGTGTCTGACGCTGTCGGGGATCTTGCTCCGGTTCGGCACCACGCAGGGAGTCACCCGCCACCGTCGTGAGCTGCCTTCGCGCCGCATCAACGATGCTCGCGGTGCTGTTCTCGTGCCGGTGGGGTCTGTACGGTCTTCGGGAGCGTGTCCGAAAGATCGTGTCGACGCGCTGTGGGTGAAGATCCGCTCCGGCGCGGTGAGTTCGAAGCCCGTCTACGTGGCGGTCGGGGTCGACATGGACGGCCGCAAGGACGTGCTGGGCCTGTGGGTGGGCGCCGAGGGCGAGGGCGCCAGCACGTGGATGGCGGTGCTGTCGGAACTGCGTAACCGGGGCAGCGAGGACGCGTGCATCGTCTGATGCGACGGCCTGAAGGGGCTGCCGGAGGCGGTGACCGCCACCTAGCCCCGGGCAACCCACGTGCAGACGTGCGTAATTCACTTGATTCGCGCCTCGCCGCGGCTGTCCTCGGCCAGGGACCACGCCACGCTGGTGCCGGCCCTGCGGGCGATCTACACCGCGCCGACCGAGCAGGCCGCCGAGCAGGCCCTGAACGAGCTTGCCGCCTCCGACCTGGGCGAACGCTACCCGGCCGTGGTCCGCACCTGGCGGGCGGCCTGGAGCGAGTTCACGCCCTACCTCGCGTTCCCGCCCGCGATAAGGAGGGTTGTGTACTCGACGAGAACTCCCCCAAAAGACACACTCCGCCGTCCGTCGAGAAGACGATGTACAGCTCGTCGGCGGCAGCGGGCCGCATCGAACGCAGCAGACGCAGATGATCCGCGGTGAGCGGCCAGCGCCCGCGGACCGGGGTGTCGTCGAAGATCCCGGGCCGGATCGAGCTCGCCGAACATGCGGGAGTGGTGGGTGTCGGCCTGTCCTGGTGAGCTTCGCAGTTTGGCCAACAGCTCGGGGCCGATGCGCCACCGGCCCGCCGCGCGCATGCTTCCAACTGCCGAAAGGGCACCTCACGACTCAACCGACCCCACCCACCTGACACAAACACTGACCCACATCAACTGCCTCCGGCACGGGGGTGCGGCACGGGGGGTGTGTCCGGGCCGGCGCCGGGGAGGTCGGTCCAGCGCCAGTCGTTCCGGGTTGCGAGTCGTCGCAGTTGGCCTTCGTTTTTCGGGGTGCGCGGAATCAGCCAGGTTCCGCCGGCGCGCTCGCCCATGCGATTGAGGGCGACGTAGATCGGATTGGTCAGCTCACCGGGGTCGGCGGCCTGGAGCTGGAGCCAGTCGTCCCACCGCGATACCTCCACAAGCGTGCTATCGCGATCGTCGACCTCGTTCTCGGTGAAGAGCGCGCCCTCCTGCTCCGCGGCCGGGGAGATGCCGTACTCATTGGGGGCGAGGTTCAACGGCGTGTCCTCTCCGGCAGTGATCCGGTAGCTGCGACCCCGAACCCCGAGCATCCGTCGCACTTCGTCGAGTTCGGGCTCCAAGGTGCCAACCCTGGCAGGACACACGGCGTAGTGGATCACTCGGCACCGCCCCGCCTTCCGGCCGGGACGCACCAGTCCTTCGTCGTCCTCATGCCAGGCGACCCTGGCCGGCACGCGATAGCTGGGCAGATCCTTGGGCTGCAGGGGGATCCACTTGCCTCCGGTGGACATCCTCCACTCGACCGTGGTCAAGCACTCCTTGCAGCGCGAGTAGGGAGTGTAGTTCTCTCCTACGGGCTTGCCGATCGCGCTGGCCCAGGTCTCCAGGGCCTGCCTGCGGGCGTCGCCACCGTCATCACTTCTGGCCATTTCCGACACCCCACGTTTCTGACGTTTGATCAAAAGCGCGTCAGCAGAAGGATAAGCGACCGTTGCGACAATATGGAGATATCGCGCACAGACCGGCGACGCCCTTCGCGTCCGGCGGGTAGCCATCGAACGCGCAACTGCCGGGTTGACGCCGTCGGCAGAGGGTTTTGGCGCGCCACTCTCAGCCGGCCCACCGCCGCCCTCGACAATGGGCAGCACCCTGACCCGTACAGACAGAAAGTTGATCAAGATTCCGGGGAAGATCCGTGCGTCATCGTTCCATCACCTCGGCCTTGCTCAGCGCCGCCGGCATCTGTGCGCATCGCTCCGCCCGACGATGTGGCCTCCACCTTCCTGACGATGCACCAGACTTGTTAGCGAACGCTCGAGCAGGCCCACGCAGAGACTCCGGAGGCAGAGCCCCCTTGACCCGCTACAGCATCGACCCCGCACGACATGAGCTGATCGCCACCTGGGGAACGGGCGAGGGCGATCTCGCCACCCGCACCGCCTCCCTCCCCGCCGAGGCCGAGACCTCCGTACTCCTGGGCCTGGCCCGCGCGCTCACCCAGCTGTCCGAGGCCGCGTGGCGCACCTACACGCATCCCGCCAGCGCCGCCGGCTCCCTGGAGCCCAACACCGAGGGCTGGCGCCGCGAGGAGGAACGCAAGCACTTCGCCGAGGTCGCAGACGCGATCGCCAAGCCGAACCTCCCCAGCGGCGGCTCGATGGTCGTCTCCTACTGCCGCCTGATCGAATCCGCGAATCGTGTCGGCCGCGCCCTGCACGAGCTCGACGACTCCGAGCTCGACGAGGCCGTACTCGCCGAGGCCGCCACCGAACTCGCCGCCGTTGAGAGCGCCGAACTCGGCGACCTGACCGGCCGCGCCCAGCAGGCCGTGCTCCTCAGCCGGGAAGACGCCTCCCCCGTCCAGGTCGCCGCAGCCAACAGCCTCCTGGAGCAGGACCCGTTCGGGCCGGCCGAGCTCTTCTCCGATATCGACCCGACCGCCGCCGCCGTCGCCGCGGCGCACTGGCTCGCCGTCGCGGCCGAGGTCACCGCCGAAGCCTCCGGTCAGAACCCCACCCAGGTCGTCCTCGAAGCCGACAACATCGAAGCCCTCCCCCACGAGACCCCCACCCTCATCCTCGGCCTCCTCGAAGACGGTGCCACCCCGCACGACGCCGTAACCGGCCTCGTGCGCCACGCGATGCACATCACCGACGGCCTCCTGCCCGACCCCACCGCCCTGCGCGAACAGCTCGACGAGTTGGAGGAGACCGTCCCCGAGTACACCGGCGACGAGGAGCCCGACCTCGCCGACGTCGCACTGCGGCTCACCCCCTTGGACCCCAGGCGGCCGGCCCGCGACCTCCTCGAAGACCTCCTCACCGGCATTTACGGCTGCTGGCTCCTCCACAGCGAGTACGAAGAGCTCGACGACGAGGACGACCTCGACGGTGACGTAGAGGACTGGGACGACGAGCAGGCCGAGCAGTACCAGCGGCGCAGCCGCGAGCGCTTCGCCCAGCTCGTCCGCGAAACCGCTGCACACCGCGACCGGCTCATCTGACCTCGCTCGTACGCGCCCCGCAGCTCCGACTGGACGTAGTCAATCACCTACGGTGACTTCGAACCCGCGGTGGCATTCCTGGGCTCCCTCCTGCTTCTGGTCACTCTCCGCGACGAGAAGCAGGAACGGGCCGCCGCAGTGGGCCCTCCATCCCGGCAACGGAACCGTCCCCCGGTCGGCGGCGTCCCCGATTGCCGCTCAGAAGACGGCTCGGCCGCGACCACCGTGCGCTCACCAGCGCTGGAATCGGCGCTTGACCTGCGACGATCCCTTGGCGCGGCGTCAAGGGCGGCCCGGGGCGAGACTGAGGGAAACCCCTCCGCACGAGCCCTTGAGGCGATCACCATGCCGACCTCGATCCACGACCGTGGCCGCGTCTACCGGCGCTGCGGGTGCCGCGATACCCAGCGTCGACAGCTCGGCGCCCGCTGCCCCCACCTCTCCGCCGATCCCGGCCACGGCACCTGGACGTACGCCGTCGACGTCCCCTGGCCTGACCAGCGCCGCCACACCGTGCGCCGCGGCGGCTACCCCAACGAGGACGCGGCCCGCAACGACCTGCGCCGCTTCCTCGACGGCCACGCCTACGGCTACAACCCCGACCCCCGCCAGACTCTCGGCGACTACCTGATCGCCTGGCTCACCGCCCAGGAGCTATGACTCAAGCCCACCACACTGGCCCGCTACCGCGCCTACGTCCACCAGGACCTCATCCCCGCCCTCGGATACATCCTCCTCGACGACCTCGCCTACGAACACATCGACCACTACGCCCGCGCCCAGCTCAAAGCCGGCCGCGGCCGCGTCACCGTCCACCGCATCCTCGCCACGCTCTCCAGCGCCCTCGGCGCGGCCGTCATCCGCCACCGCCTCGGCCACAACCCCGCCAAACCCGCCGTCATCCCCCGACCACCCACGCCCGAGCGCCGGATCTGGACGCCCGACGAGGCGGTCCGCTTCCTGGAGTACGCGCACGAGCACGACCCGCTGTTCGCCCACCTCGTCGAGCTGATCATCAACACCGGCATGCGCAAGGGCGAAGCCCTGGGCCTGCACTGGGACGACGTCCACCTCGACGAGGGCGTCCTGTTCGTCCGCTACACCCTCTCCTCCGTCGACAACCATTACACCGTCCTCACCGCCCCCAAGACCACCAGCAGCCTCACCTGGATCGCCATCAACAACCGCGCCCGCCGAGCCCTCGAAGACCAGGCCGACCACCACTTCCTCGGCCTCGCCATCCCCGCCCACGGCTACGTCTTCCAACGCCACGGCCGCCCCCTCGACCCCCACTACGTCCTCAACCACTTCCACAAACTGTGCGACCAGGCCGACGTCCCCCGCATCGCCGTCCACGACCTGCGCCACCTCGCCACCACCCTCGCGCTCAACGGCGGCGTCCCCTTCGTGATCGTGTCCAAGACGCTGCGTCACCGGACCCTGTCGACGACCGCGAACATCTACAGCCACCTCACCCGCCAGGCAGCCCGAGAAGCCGTCGACGCAATCGCCCGCCTCCTCGACAGCGCCGAACTCGCCCTCCACACCGCCCGACGAGCGGACCAGCCACGGAATCTGATCGCCCAGTTCCGCGACCACCTCACCAACCGCCAACGCCGAACCCACCGCGAACGCCCAGCTCACGCACCCATTCCGCTGTGACCGGTGCGACCACCATGCGACCACCAGCTGACAAAACGCCAGAAAGGCCGCTCCCGCCAGAAGCGGAAACGGCCTACGACCTGCGAAAACGCTGGTCGGGACGACAGGATTTGAACCTGCGACCCCTTGACCCCCAGTCAAGTGCGCTACCAAGCTGCGCCACGTCCCGTGGTCTCGGCGCCTTGCGGTGGGGCCTGGGGGGCCTTGCCGGTCGGCTTCTCGACCTTGTCTCCGGTTGTTGTCCCGGCGACGTGGAAAACAATACAGCACGTCGGGGGGTGCTCGCTGCCAGGTTTCGGGGGTGGGTGGGGAGGGGGGTCAGGGGGTGGGGCGGCGGGCGTCGTAGGTGAGGAAGGCGGGGCGGCGGGCAGCGAGGAGGAGGACGCAGGCGACGCAGGCGAGGCCGCCGGTGATGACGGAGGTGGCGGGGTTGCTGAGGGCGGAGACGGCGCCGGATTCGAAGTCGCCGAGGCGGGGGCCGCCGGCCACGACGACGATGAAGATGCCCTGGAGGCGGCCGCGCATCTCGTCGGGGGCCGCGACCTGCATCATCGTGTTGCGGAAGATCATGCTGACGGTGTCCGCGCAGCCGGCCACGGCGAGCAGGAGGAGGCCGAGCCAGAGGTTGTGGAGGGCGCCGAACGCGGCGATGGCGAGGCCCCAGGCGGAGACGGCGGCGAGGATGGCGACGCCCTGGCGGTGGACGCGCCCGACCCAGCCGGAGAAGAGGGCGCCGATCAGGGCGCCGACGGCCGGGGCGGAGACGAGCAGGCCGACGGTGCGGGCGTCGCCGGCGTAGAAGGTGACAGCAATCGCCGGGAAGAGGGCGCGGGGCATGCCGAAGATCATCGCAGCGAGGTCGGCGAGGAAGCTGGTGCGCAGGTTGGGCTGCTCGCGCAGGAAGCGCAGGCCGTCGAGGACGGAGGCGCGGCCCTTGCGTTCGCCCTCCGGCCGCATGGCGGGCAGGCGCCACACGGCGTACAGGGTGCCGGCGAAGGCGACGGTGTCGACGAGGTAGGCGGCCTGGGCGCCGAAGGCGCCGATCAGGACGCCGCCGAGCATCGGGCCGACGGTGAGGCCGAGGTTCATGCTGACGGTGTTCAGCGCGTTCGCCGCCGGGAGCTGGTGGGCGGGGACGAGCCGGGGGACCATCGCCGAGCGGGCGGGCGAGCTGATCGCGAAGAACCCGGCCTGGAGGGCGACGGCGGCGTAGAGGACGGCCACCAGGCTGAGGCCCGCCAGGGCCTGGGCGGCGAGCAGGGCGGAGACGGTGGCCAGGCCGGCCGAGCCGATCAGGCCCAGCTTGCGGCGGTCGACGGTGTCGGCGATCGCGCCGCCGTACAGGCCGAAGGCGACCAGCGGGACGAGCGAGAACAGGCCCACCAGGCCGGTGGCGAAGGCGGAGCCGGTCAGGTCGTAGACCTGGACCGAGACGGCCACCGCGGTCATCTGCTGGCCTATGGAGGACACCGCCTGCCCGGACCAGACCCGGCGGTAGTCGGCGTTCTCGCGCAGCGGGCTGAGGTCGGCGAAGGCCCGCCGGTACCAGGGCACGTGCACCGGTACGGCCGGAGCGGCGGCGGTAGCAGGAGCAGGGACGGCAGCGGCGGGGGCGTCGGCGGTCGGGGTATCAGGGGGTTGGTTGGTGGTCACAACAGTCCATGGTTGCCCCGGCCTCCGCCGCACCCGACACCGGGGCCCCTCGAACGCCCGACGACACAGGAACAGCGCCCGCAGCCCCGCCCGACGGGCCCGCCGAGCCGACGCGGCACCACGGGCGGAGCCCCGCGAACGAAAGGAACACCGGACTACCTGGTGAGCACCTGCTTCTCCCCCGCCTCCACCGCGAAGTCCAGCCGGTTGCCCGGCGGCGGGAACGGGCAGATGAAGTGGTCGGCGAAGGCGCAGGGCGGCAGGTAGGCCCGGTTGAGGTCGAGGACCGTCCGGCCCTCGTCGTCCGGCTCCGGCAGGGTGATGAAGCGGAAGCGGTAGGTGTCGATGCCGCTGGTGGCGTCGGCGATGACGCCGGTGAGGTTCCGGCCGGAGCGGCCGACGGTCAGGGTGCGGTGCTCGCCGGCCACGGTGAACTCGATCCGCCCGGTGACCGCCAGCGGCCGGTCCTTGCCGTCCGCGTTCGGGACGAGCACCGACTGACCCTCCTCCTCGAAGGGGGTGTAGACGGCGGGGACGGCCCACTCGGGCGCGTACGGGTAGGCGGCGATGCCCGCGAAGGCGGTGCGGGCCGGCGCGGCCGGGTCGAAGACCCGCAGGGCGAGCTCGCCCTCCCGCTCGATCGGGACGAGCCGCAGGTCGCCCAGGGTGGCGGTGTCGGCGGCCGGGTCGGTGTCCGGGCGGAGCAGCACCTCGCCGTCGACCGGCCCGTCGGCGCCGTCGACAGTGATGCCGTCGGCGGCCGTGGCCCGTACCCGGACGCCCTCGGCGTCGGCCCACCAGAGGCCGGGCAGGCCCGGGACCTCGGCCGGCTCGGGCTCCAGCCAGTGCGTGCCGGTGAGTGCGAGCTGGCCGTGCGGCGCGCTCACCGACGCCGCCCGCCCGTCGCTCCAGTGCTTCCAGTCCTCCGCGGCCGTCGCCGTCATCGGTCAACCCTCCCGGTCCGGTCCGCGGACGGCCCGCTGTTCGGGCCGTCCGTATCGGTCATCCTGCACAACGCCGCCCGCCGGTGCGGATCATTCCCGGCTCCCGGCAAGCCGTCGGCCCCGCAAGGAGACTGCAATGCCGCGGCAACACAGCGGTCAGCCCTTCAACGGCCGGAACAGCCCCTCCTGCACCACCGACACCACCAGCTGCCCGCTCCGGTCGTAGATCTGCCCGCGGGCCAGGCCGCGCGCGCCGTGGGCGATCGGGGACTCCTGCTGGTAGAGCAGCCAGTCGTCGGCCCGGAACGGCCGGTGGAACCACATCGCGTGGTCGAGCGAGGCCATGTCGAAGTGCCGGGTGCCCCAGAGCGGCTCGACGGGGGCACGGACGGCGTCCAGCAGCGTCATGTCGCTGGCGTAGGTGAGGGCGCAGACGTGGATCAGCGGATCGTCCGGCAGCGGACCGTTGGTGCGCAGCCACACGCCGCTGCGCGCCTCTACGTCGACCAGGTCCTCCTTGTTCCAGCGCAGCCGCTCGACGTAGCGGATGTCGAAGGGCTGGCGACGGCTGATGAACGGGGGCAGCTCGCCGAGCCGGGAGCCGACCTCGTCCAGGGCGCTGGGCAGGCTCTCGGGGGCCGGGACCTCCGGCATCGGGTACTGGTGCTCGATGCTGCCCTCCTCCGGTCTGTGGAAGTCGGCGGTGAGCGAGAAGATCGACCGGCCGCCCTGGATGGCGAGCACCCGGCGGGTGCTGAAGGAGCGGCCGTCGCGGATCCGGTCGACCTGGTACACGATCGGCACGCCGGGCACCCCGGGGCGCAGGAAGTACGCGTGCAGCGAGTGGACGGGGCGCGCGTCGTCGATCGTGCGCCCCGCCGCGACCAGCGCCTGCCCGGCGACCTGGCCGCCGAAGGTGCGCTGCAGGGCCTCCTCGGGGCTGCGCCCGCGGAAGATGTTCAGTTCGATCTGCTCCAGGTCGAGCAGATCGACGAGGTCGTCGACGGGGGTACCCATGCGCGCGCTCCCTCTCGTGATTCCGTTCCAGTTCTCCAGCTCACTCGAATTCTCCGGCGACCCGGGGCATTCCCGCTCACCGACCCCCACCCGCCGATTCACTCGAACGAGTAAGCGAACCACCCGGGGCCCCTCCGCCCACCCGGGCCACGCCACCCGCCCCGGCTACACCGCCCACCCGGGCCACACCGCCCACCCCGGCCACGCCACCCGCCCCGGCTACGCCACCAGCCCCGACTGCCGCACCGTGACGTTCAGCCGCCCGACCAGCTCCAGGCCCGGATCCGCCGTCCCCGGCAGCGTCCGCACCACCCCGTGGTACGCGAACCGGGCCGGCCCGCCGAACACCAGCAGGTCCCCGCTGCGCAGCTCCAGGTCCGTCCACGGCCTGGTCCGGGTCTCCGTGTTGCCGAGCCGGAAGACGCAGGTGTCGCCGAGCGAGAACGAGACCACCGGCGCGTCCGCGCGCTCGTCGCGGTCCTGGTGAAGGCCCATCTTCGCGCCGTGGGGGTAGTGGTTGACGATCGCGGTGTCGGGCTCGTAGGCCGCCGCGCCCGCGATCGCGCCGACCGCTTCGCCGTACGCCTCCGCGACCGCCCGCCGGGCGAGCTCCCCCAGCAGGGGAGGGAACGGCTTGACGGGGGTGCCGTCCTCGGCGGTCCGCGCGTACCCGTAGGGGTACCAGTGCCAGCCGAGGCTCACCATCCGCACCGACATGAGCCCGCCGGTGGGCATCCGCACGCTGTGCAGCCCGGCCGGCGGGCGGGCCCACTCCCGGCAGGCGGCGACCAGCCGCTGCTGGGCGGCCCGGTCCAGCCAGCCGGGCAGCAGCACGGCCCCGGGAGCCGGTTCGGACCGCCCCCGAACAGCCTGCTCGCCGGACGGCTCCCCGAACAGCTCACCCTGGATCACCCCACCATCCTCCCGCAGCCCCTGCCCCGGTACGAGCCGCTCCCCCGCCTCCGTTCGGCTCCGGCTCCGACTCCGACTCGGGCTCCGGCTCCTCCACCCCGGAGCCCGGCCCCGGCCCCACCCCCGGCCCCGATGTCGGCCCCGCCCCCACCCCCGGCCCGATCATCCCCAGCTCCCGCGCACAGGCCGGCCAGGCCTCCCACCCCTGCTGCCGCAGGATCTCCTCCCCGACGGTGGTCTGCTCCCGCCGGCTCCCGTGGTCGGGCCGGTCGGCGAAGCGCAGCCCGCCCGCCTCCGCCCAGGTGGTCGGCCGGATCTGCAGGCCGCCGTAGTAGCCGTTGCCGGTGTCCGCCTGCCAGTCGCCGCCGCTCTCGCAGTCGGCGAGCTGGTCCCAGACGAGGTCCGCGACCCGCGTCGCCGCACCGGCCCGTACGCCACCCGCGACCACGGCCAGCACCACCGCCACGGCAGCGCCCGCCCGGATCACGGCCCGGACCGTCCGACCATCACACCCACCCGGCCGCCGGCATCCGCACCCGCACCCGCACCCGCACAACAAGGCGCCCCCGCACAACACGTCAGACGAACGCGACACAGCAGCCGACCCTAGGGAGCCCGGGCACCACCCCACCCCGCCACGCCGGGAACGCCGACGGCCGCTCCCCCGCGTGGCGGAGGAGCGGCCGTGACGAACAGCAGAGCGACCAGAGGTCAGCTCAGCATGCCTCAGATGCTCAGGGTCTGACCCGGGAAGATCAGGTCGGGGTTGCCACCGACGACCTTGGCGTTGTTCTTGTACAGGTCGTGCCAGTCCAGGCCCTGCGCGGCGGCGATGGAGCTCAGGGTGTCACCGGACTTGACGGTGTAGTTGCCCTTGGCCGGCTTGGCGTCGTTGGAGGAGTTCCAGGACTTGGGAGCGTTCGAGGACTTCGCGGCGTCCTGCTTCGACGGGGCGTCGGTCTTCGGCGCGGCGTCAGCCTTCGGCGCGGCGGCCTTCGGGGCGGCAGCCTTCGGCGCAACGTCGGCCTTCGGGGCAGCGGCCTTCGGAGCAGCGGCCTTCGGCGCGGGGGTCTGCGCCGGCTTGGCGGCGGAGGTGCCGGCCGAGGTGTCGACGGCGGCCGGGGCGCCGCCCTTGGTGAGGCCCGCCTTGACGGAGCAGACCGGCCAGGCGCCGGGGCCCTGCGAGGCGAGGACCTTCTCGGCGACCGCGATCTGCTGCGCCTTGCTGGCCTGGTTGGCCTGCGCGGCGTACGCGGTGCCACCGAAGGCGGCCCAGGTGCTGGAGGTGAACTGCAGACCGCCGTAGAAACCGTTGCCGGTGTTGATGGCCCAGTTGCCGCCGCTCTCGCACTGGGCGACGGCGTCCCAGGTGGAGACGGGGGCGGCGGAGGCCGAGGTGGCCGTGACGAGGCCGGCCACCGGCAGGGCCGCGACAGCGGCGCCCGCCACGACGGCCATCCGAACGCGGTTGCGCTTGGTGGCGGCGGTGGTGGTGGCAGCGGCGTTCTCGTTACGGAAGGTCATGGGGTTCCTCTCGACAGCCCCGGGCGGGCATGCGGAACCAGACCCTGGGGAGGGCCGCGTTTCGCTTGCCGCGTCCGTCGGACGGCCGTGCACGTGTCGGACGTGCCGCTGCCGTCCTGGCCACCCAGCCGCTCGCCGGCGACCTGTTCGAGCGATCGCGTCGGCGGGCACCTGCCGCGCCCGGCGGAGCCGGGGAGCGGTGCGTCGGGGGTGAACCCGGGTGGCGCTCGTTGCGCCGCCAAGAAAGCTAGGGGTCGGTCGGCGGGGAAACCAAAACACCACCGGTCTGCCCAGCTCAGCAAAGGGTTACCGGCGGTAATAGCCACACATTCCTGCCCGGAATGTCCGCTTTGGCCATCGATTCCTAGATCAAACATCAAGTCGGCGTGACTCACCTCACCGCTTCATTCCGGCAGTCCTGTCACCGACATCGACAGATTGCGACCACGAGAACACGCGGCGCGGTCGGATCCGGGGCAATTCCCGTCAGCCTCGCCGGGCACCCGTGACGCCTGACACAAGGGCCCGTTGGGCATGGCGACCTCCCCATGCCCGCCCCCATGCCCCGCCCCGTGCCCGCCCCCGCGTCCGCCCCTGACCCCACCCGCACCCATCCGAGGAGAACCCGTGCCGCGCATGCTCGACGTCAGCGACGAGGTCCGGTCCGAGATCGGCGACGACGAGGCCGACCGCCTGCTCGGCGGCGACCGCGCCCCCGACAGCTACGAATGCACCTCCTGCCGCACCCCCGGCGACACCCACGTGGAGCCCACCAGCACCGTGCTGTTCGTCGGCGACGAGACGGCGGTCCTGGCCTTCGCCCACGCCCGGTGCATCCCCTCCCAGGTGGTGCCGGTCGCCGAGGAGCAGCTGGTCGGCGCCGTCCGCAGCATCAACCAGTCGCAGCCCGCCGCCCCCGGCCTCACCGTCCCCGCCCCGGACCTCGCCCTCCCCGCACCGGCCACCCCCGCCGCCCCCGCCGCGCAGCCGCCCGCCCCCGGCCAGGCCGCCATCCTCGGCATCACCTGCGGTCTCGTCCTGCACGGCAAGGTCGGCCACGCCTCCCTCGTGGTAGAGCCCACCGGCCCGGTCGGGCGGCCCGGCAGCACCTCCGGCGAGGACGAGTTCCTCGACCTGCTCCAGGACGCGGGCTTCCAGCCGGTCGCCGACCTCGACGAGACCCCGGAGCAACTGCCCGGCTGGTCGGTCCTGGTCGCCATGGGCAAGCTGCACGCGATCCTCCAGCCCGCCGCGGCCGGCGGCAGCACCGGCTGGTGGCAGGCCCACCAGCCGCTCCAGGTCACCGACGCCTGGCGGATGGCCGCCAGCCAGCTCTCCGAGGTGACCATGTACGCCGTCCCGGCCGGCATGGTCGGCCGCCAGCCCCGCGAGGACCTGCTGCGCCAGGCGCTGGAGCGGGCGGTCGCGCTGGGCCAGGTGGTCGCCGCCTCCCTTCCGCTCGCCGGCACCTGATCCCGCCGCCCGGCGTGCCGAGGCGGAGGAGGGGCGGAGGAGGACCGTCCGCCCCTCCTCCGCCCACCCGGTACGCCGAATCGGTACGCCGAACGCCCCCGCATCCCCACCGCCTCTCACTCGTTGGCCCCTACGTGTACAGCTACGACGTCTCCGCACCCGCCGGACGGTCGACCACCGCCCCCCGCTCGATCCCGGGCATGCGCCCGTCGTACGACGCGGAGCACCCGCACTCGACGACCCCGATCTACGACGAGCTGTACTCCGAGTACCGACGACTGTTCCGCGCCCTGCCCGGCGACCGCTCGGGCGAGGAGGACCTGCGGTTCACCGGCTTCGCGATCCGCGACGGCCACCCGCTGCTCGGCGAGCAGCGCCCGTACCCGTCGGCGCAGCAGCAGGCCTTCCACACCTACGCGGGCCAGCCGTCCGGCCTCCCCCAGTTCATGCCGGCGCAGTCGCACCACACTCCCCAGCAGCACACCACCCAGCACCACGCCCCCCAGCACCACACCTCTCAGCACCACGCCCCCCAGCACCACACCCCGCAGCACCAGACCTCTCAGCACCACAGCCCCCAGCACCACGCGCACGTCCACCCCCAGCACCAGCCGAACCCCCACGCGCACACCCACGCACCCCCCCACCCCGAGCCCACCGCCGCCATGGCCCCCGCCCCCACCGCCGCCGCCACCAGCGACGGCCACGGCCAGGGCTGGGTCGCCGCCGGCTACCTCGGCGCGGTCCAGCACACCGTGCCCGCCCCACCGCCGGCCCCGGCCCCGCTGCTCGGCACAGCCACCGGCCTCGCCACCGCCCCCGCCCCGACCGGCGGCCGCCACCGCCAGATGCTCTCGCTCCCCCCGGGCCGCACCGGCGACCACCGCTAACCGGGCCCTGACCGCCCGGACCGACCACGCACACCACCGGCGGCAGAAACGCCCGAGGGCCCCGCCACCACCGGTGACGGAGCCCTCCAGCTCATACAGCCCCAGCCACAGCCACAACTGCGGCCGCAGCCTCTACCTACTTCTTCTTGCGCTTCTCCCGCACCCGCACCGAGATCGAGATCGGCGTCCCGACGAAGCCGAACTCCTCCCGCAGACGACGCTCGATGAAGCGCCGGTACCCCGCCTCCAGGAAGCCCGAGGCGAACAGCACGAAGCGCGGCGGACGGATGCCCGCCTGGGTCCCGAACAGGATGCGCGGCTGCTTGCCGCCGCGGATCGGGTGCGGGTGGGCGGCGACCAGCTCGCCGAGGAAGGCGTTCAGGCGCGCGGTGGTGATGCGGGTCTCCCAGCCCTCCAGCGCGGTCTCGATCGCCGGGACGAGCTTCTCCATGTGCCGGCCGGTCTTGGCCGAGACGTTGACGCGCGGGGCCCACTGCACCTGGACGAGGTCGCGCTCGATCTCGCGCTCCAGGTAGTAGCGGCGCTCCTCGTCGAGCTGGTCCCACTTGTTGTAGGCGACGACGACGGCGCGCCCGGCCTCGACGGCCATCGAGATGATCCGGGTGTCCTGCTCGGCCAGGGTCTCGCTGGCGTCGATCAGGACGACGGCGACCTCGGCCTTCTCCAGCGCGGCGGAGGTGCGCAGCGAGGCGTAGAAGTCGGCGCCGGCGGTCAGGTGGACCCGGCGGCGGATACCGGCGGTGTCCACGAACTTCCAGGTCTTGCCGCCGAGTTCGATCATCTCGTCGACCGGGTCACGGGTGGTGCCGGCCAGCTCGTTGACGACCACCCGCTCCTCGCCGGCGACCTTGTTCAGCAGGCTGGACTTGCCGACGTTGGGCCGGCCGATCAGCGCGATCCGGCGCGGGCCGCCGGGGGCGGCGTCGCCGAAGGTCTGCGGCGGGGCCTCGGGCAGCGCGTCCATGACGGCGTCCAGCAAGTCGCCGGAGCCGCGGCCGTGCAGGGCGGAGACGGGGAACGGCTCGCCCAGGCCGAGCGACCACAGGTAGGCGGCCTCGGCCTCGGTGGACGGGCCGTCGACCTTGTTGGCGCACAGGACGGTCGGCTTGCCGGCCCGGCGGATGAGCTTGATCAGGGCCTCGTCGGTGTCGGTGGCGCCGACGGTGGCGTCCACGACGAACAGGACCGCGTCGGCCTGCTCGATGCCCAGCTCGGCCTGCGCGGCGACCATGGCGTCGATGCCGAGGACGTCGATCTCCCAGCCGCCGGTGTCGACCACCTTGAAGCGGCGGCCGTTCCAGCTGGCCTCGTAGGTGACCCGGTCGCGGGTGACGCCCGGCTTGTCCTCGACGACGGCCTCACGGCGGCCGATGATGCGGTTCACCAGGGTCGACTTGCCGACGTTCGGGCGGCCGACGACGGCCAGCACCGGCAGTCGGACGTGCTCGGCGCCGTCCTCGCCGTCGAAGCCGTCGAGGTCGAAGCCCTCCTCGGCCGCGAGGGCCAGGTACTCGGCGTAGTCGGCGGCGTCCAGCTCGCCGGGCCCGGCGGAGTGGTCTGCGGTCATGTTCGTCTGTTCCGTTTCCCGGCCCGGCCCTTCCCAGGGGCGTGCCGTGCGTACCTGCCCCGCTGGGGCAGCGCGATGGTTTCTTCCCGCGGCGCCTGACGGCCCGCGGTTCGTTCGATGGTCGGCCGGACCGGCCGACCGGACCCCGGAGTCGCCAGGACTCACGAGGGTCGATCGGTCAGACCGACGAAAGTCCTGCCCGCTCCTCCACCAGCGCGGTGATCCGGCCGATCACCTGCTCCAGGGTGAGCTCGCTGGTGTCCACCAGCACCGCGTCCGCGGCCTGGGCCAGCGGCGCCGTCTCCCGGGAGGAGTCGGCGGCGTCGCGGCGCGCGAGGTCGGCGGCCATCGCGGTGATGGTCGCCTCGTCCACGCCCTTGGCCCGCAGCTCGGCCGCCCGGCGCGCGGCCCGGGCCGCCTCGGAGGCGGTCAGGAACACCTTGACGGTGGCCCGCGGGAACACCACGGTCCCCATGTCCCGGCCCTCGGCGACGATGCCGCGCTCGGCGACCTCGGCGCAGCCGCGCTGCAGCTCCACGAGTCGGGCCCGCACCGCCGGCACCGCGGAGACGGCGCTGACGTGCGCCGTCACCTCGGGGCCCCGGATCGGGCCGGAGACGTCCTGACCGTCCACCGTGATGGTCGGCCCGTCGGCGTCCGTACCGGACACGATGACGGGCTTGCCGCACGCGACGGCCACCGCCTCCGGGTCGTCGACGTCCACGTCGTTGGCCAGCATCCACCAGGTCATCGCCCGGTACATGGCGCCGGTGTCCAGGAAGCTCAGGCCCAGCCGGGCGGCGACCGCCCGCGAGACGGTCGACTTGCCGGAGCCGGAGGGTCCGTCGATGGCGACGACGACCGGGGCGTGCGCTCGGTCGGCAGTGTCCACGGGGCCGAACCTCTCTCTGAGCATGCTGACGCATGGAAGCCGGCGCCTACGGGGGCGAGCGGCCGGGGATTTCTCCCTCAAGGTTAATGGACCGCCGCCGAACCCCGTCCCAGTCCGGTCACCACCCCAGCACCGAGGCGGTCACCACCCCATCCCGGGCAGCACGTCCGCCAGCTCGGGCCCACGCGCACCCTCGCAGCCGACGATGCCGTCACGCGGGTTCAGCATCCCGACGTGCCACGGGCCGTCGGCGTCGAACCGCACCACGCAGCCGATCCCGAACCGGATCAGGGCGGTCGGTCGCCCCATCTCCGCCCCGGTCATGGCGTCCACGGCCCGGATCCCGTCGGTGCTGAGCAACCGGGCGCCCTCGGCCCCGCTGACCTCCCGCACCCGCTCGACCGTCCACCCGGCCGGCAGCTGCGCGGCCGCCAGCGCCGCCTGCTCGGCCGCCGGGTCCACGGGCTCCCGGAGCACCTCCAGCACCGCGTTCCCGAGCCGGGGCCGCAGGTACCCGCCGTCCAGCTCGATCCCGAGCACCCCGCCGAGGAAGGCCATCGACCGCGTCCCGACCGGGGTCTGCCACTGGAACGGCACCTTGGACACGTGCGAGGGGAAGGCGTTCTCCTCGAACCGCACCCGTCCGTCCCGCCAGCGGAAGTCCGTGCGCGGCTGCGGCCCCGAGAGTCGCTGGGTGTGGGCGAAGAAGGCGGTGATCCAGCCGGAGACGAAGTCCCCGCCGGACTCGGACTCCCACTTGTACAGCGAGCGCCAGAAGCCCTCGTCCACCGGGCCGCCCGCCGCCGTCGCCGCGATCTCCGCCAACACAGGCCGCAGCCCGTCGAACCACGGCACCAGCGGCTCGAACCGCTCCGCGAGCTCGCCGACCCGCCGGGCCAGCAGCGCCCAGTCCCCGGCGGTGCCCTCCAGCCGGATCCGCGGGATGCCGCACATCGTGATCCAGAGGAACTCGTAGTACGGGCTGACCACGTCCATCAGCGCGACCAGCACCGAGGAGACGTCGTCCGGCGTGGTGGTCGAGAACGACGGCCGGAAGAGCTCCACCAGCTCCGGCCCGATCTCCGCCGCCAGCGGCTCCCGGACCAGCCGGATCGACCGGGCCCAGTCCGCGTCTGCGTCCAGCAGGCTGTCGTCCCTGACCTGGACGGTCCGCTTCCCGCCGCCGGGGGTGGCGTTGAACAGCCCCTCGTACCGCTCCGCGTTCAGCCGTACGTGTACCGCGACCTCGTGCACCACCGCGTACCAGAGCACGTCCGGCGACAGGCTCAGCGGCAGGTGCTCGGCGAAGGCGGTGTGCGCGGCGCGCAGCAGCAGGCTCCAGGTCGGCTCCGGCTGCTTCGCCCGCGGCTCGTACGTCTTCGGCGCCGCCGTCAGCGTCCCCGTACTGCGGTGGAGCACGCTGAACTCCCCGCCGACCACGGCCGCCAGGAAGCCGTCGTTCCCGACCGTCTCCAGCCGCGCCGCGTCGCCCGGCTGCTGCCCGTCCCCGAGCGCGACATCGATGATCGTCATAGCCCACCCCGTCTCTCCAGCACCGCGTGCCCCAGCCGGGGCCGCAGGAAGTCACCGTCCCACTCGATCCCGAGCACCCCGCCGACGAGGAGCATCGGCCGCTCGACGCCCAGGAGGTCCCAGACGAACGGCACCGCGGACAGGTGCGAGGGGAAGTCGTTCACCGCGAAGGCGTCCGGGTGGTACGAGGTGCCCGCCGCCTCCCGCCAGCCGAAGGTCTGCCGCAGCCGGGGGCCGTCCGGGGTCTGGGTGTGGGCGAAGAATGCGGTGAGCCAGCCGGTCACCAGTGGGCCGCCGGACACCGACTCCCACTTGTACAGCGAGCGCCAGAAGCCCTCGTCCACCGGGCCGCCCGCCGCCGTCGCCGCGATCTCCGCCAACACCGGGCGCAGGCCGTCGAACCACGGCACCAGCCAGTCGAAGCGCTCCGCCAGCACGTCCACCCGGTCCGCGAGCAGTGCCCAGTCCCCGGCGGTGCCCTCCAGCCGGATCCGCGGGATGCCGCAGCGGGTCTCCCAGCGGAAGTCGTAGTAGGGGCTGACCACGTCCATCAGCGCGACCAGGGCCGAGGCCTCGTCGTCCGGCGTGGTCGTGGAGAAGGCCGGCCGGAACAGCTCGACCAGCTCCGCCCCGAGGGCCGCCGTCAGTGGCTCCCGGACCAGCCGGACCGACCGCGCCCAGTCGGCGTCCCCGCCCACCGGCGAGCCGCCCGGCACCAGCGAGTCGTCCCGCACGACGAGCGCCCGCGAGCGGTCCGCCGCGCCGAACAGCGCCCGGTAGCGCGGCGGGTACATCCGTACGTGCACCGCGACCTCGTGCACCACCGCGTACCAGAGCACGTCCGGCGACAGGCTCAGCGGCAGGTGGTCGGCGAAGGCCGCGTGGGCGGCGCGCAGCAGCAGGCTCCAGGTCGGCTCGGGCTCGGCGGACTCCGGGTCGAAGAACTCCGCCCGGACCGGCTGCGGCCGGGGCCGCTCGACCATCGCCGCCACACTGCGGTGGCGGACCAGGAAGTCCCCGCCCACCACCGCCCGCAGGAAGCGCTCGTTCCCGAGGTCCACCGGCTCGCCCGCGAACCCGTGCCGGGTCTCCCCCAGCGGCAACTCGATGATCACGCCCGCTCCCCCTCCCCGCCTGCTCCCCGCACCGTCTGCTCCCCCGCACCACCCCGACCCGGGCGCCGCCCCGACCGGACACAGCCCGGACCGACCCGGACACCGCCCGGGAGCGTCAGTCCCGGACGCTCCACCCACCCGCGCGCAGCGCCGCCGTGAGCCGCTTGACCGCCATCGGCGCCACCGACAGCTGGACAAAGCCGACCTGCTGCCCGTCCGAGTGCTCGATCAGGACGTCCTCGATGTTGACCCCGGCCTCGCCGACCTCCCCGAACAGCCGGCCCAGCTCGCCCGGCTGGTCGCCGAGGACGACCGCGACGGTCTCGTACCGGGTGGGCGGAGCGCCGTGCTTGCCCGGGATCCGGGCCTGGCCGGTGTTGCCGCGCCGCATCACCGCCTCGATGCCCTCGGCACCGGCGCGGCGCGTGCCCGCCTCCTCGGCCGCCAGGGCGCGCAGCGCGGTGACGGTCTCGCCGAGGTCGTTGGCGACCTCCGCGAGCACGTCGGCGACCGCGCCCGCGTTGGCGGACAGGATGTCGACCCACATCCCCGGGTTCGAGGCGGCGATCCGGGTCACGTCGCGCACGCCCTGGCCGGAGAGCCTTATGGCCGTCTCGTCGGCGTGCTCCAGCCGGGCCGCGACCAGCGAGGAGACCAGCTGCGGGGCGTGCGAGACCAGGGCCACGGCCCGGTCGTGGGCCTCGGCGTCCATCACGATCGGCACCGCGCCGCACAGCGCGACCAGCTCCAGCGCGGCATTGAGCGTGTCGGTGTCGGTGTCGGCGGTCGGGGTGAGCACCCAGGGGCGGCCCTCGAACAGGTCGGCGCGGGCGGCCAGCGGGCCGGAGCGCTCGCGGCCGGCCATCGGGTGGCTGCCGATGTAGTGGACGGTGTCCAGGCCCAGCGCGGCGATCTCGCTGCCCGGACCGGACTTCACGCTGGCCACGTCGGTGTACCAGTGCGCCAGGTTGCGGCGCTGGCAGTCCGCGAGGACCTTGCCGACCAGGGCCGGCGGGACGGCGATGATCGCCAGGTCGACCGGGCCCTCGGCCGGCTCGGTGGTGCCGGCGCCGAGCGACTCGGCGGTGCGGGCGGCGTCCGGGTCCGCGTCCTCCAGATGGACGGTCAGCCCGCGTGCGGCCAGGGCCAGGGCTGCGGAGGTGCCGATCAGTCCGGTGCCGACGACGACGGCAGTGCGCATGGCGGGTGGCTCTCCTCGATCACGGTTTCTCGACGGGACGGGTTCACACGGGCGGTGCTCGACGAACGGGTGCTGCGCAACGACGGGTGTTGCACAACGGCGGACGGTGCGCAACGACGGACGGTGCTCGACCTCGGGCGGTGCTCAGCGGGTGCCGGAGGGCGCGACGAAGCGCCGGAGCCGACCGGGCGCGCCCGCGCCCCATCCTCCCACCCGACGACCCCCGCCGACCCCCGACCCCGCCAACGGCCACGCCCCGGCAACCAAAGCCCCCACCGACCGCCACGCCCCGGCAACCAACACACCCCGCGCCCGGCACCCCGGCACCCCGGCACCCCGGCACCCCGCCAACCGCCACACCCCGGCAACCGACGCGCCCCGCACCCCGTCCCACCCAGTGCACACGCCGTGCCCCGGGAAATCCGGCGACGCCCGGCCCCCGGCGGGGCAGACTGGCCGCCCGGGGGACAGACGGGGCGAGCCGCGGCACACCGGACGGCCGGCCGGCAGGACGACCGGACGCGAACGAAGGGGATGCGCATGGACGATCAGCACAGCAGCCACACCGGGCCGTCGAAACGGCCGGCCACCGTACCGGCCCACCCGTCCGTCCTGGACGCCGTCGTGGTGTACGCCGAGGGCGCGGTGTGCCGGCGCCGGGCCACCGTTCCGGTCCCCCCGGGCGGTCGGCTGCGGCTGACCGGCCTGCCCGACTCGCTGCGCGCCGATTCGCTGCGTGCCCGGGTGCTCTCCGGCCCGGCCGGCGCCACGGTGGTCGAGGCCCGCCTCGAAACCCTCGCCGAACTCCACGAGCCCGGTGAACTCACGCAGCTGCAGCGCGAGTTGGACGAGGCCTCGGAACGCCAGGGCGCCCTGACCGAGCGCCACCGGCTGGTCCTGGCCGCGATCGCCGAGACCGCCGCGCTGCGCGCCGTCCCGCCCCAGCGCCGCCCCGACGAGCCGCTGCGCCGCACCCCGGCGGACGCCTGGCTGGAGCTCGCCGACTTCGTCGACGACCGGCTGGCCCGGCTCCAGGAGCGCTCCGAGCAGCTCACCCGGGAGATCGAACTCGCAGACCACGAGCGCCAGTTGGCCGCCGACCGACTGGACCGGGCATCCACCGCCGACCGCACCGAGCCGGTCGGCACCACCGAAACCGTCCTGCTCACCCTCACCACCGGCGCAAGCATCCCAGCCCCCGAAACCTCCCCCGAACCCGACACCCCCACCCCTGAAACCACCCCCGCCCCCGCTCCCGACCGGATCGAACTGGAGCTGGAGTACGGCGTCCCCACCGCCCGCTGGGTCCCCGCCTACCGCCTCAGCCACCGCACCGGCGCCGACACCGCCCACCTGGTCCTGCGCGCCGCCGTCGCCCAGCACACCGGCGAGGACTGGACGGGCGTCCGGCTGGCCCTGTCCACCGCCGACCTCGACCGCCGCACCGACCTCCCACGCCTCGCCTCCCTGCGGATCGGCCGCAGCCAGCCCGCCCCGCCGCCCTCCGGCTGGCGCGAGCCCCCGGCCGGCCTGTCCGACCTCTTCACCGGCTACGACACGGCCACGGCCGACCGCCCCGACCGCCGTCCCCGCCGCCGCAACGTCCCGCTCCCGGTCCCACCCGGCACACCCAAGCCCGGCCCGCGCTTCTCCGCCCGGGTCGGCGGCGCCCGCCCGGCCGGCCCCCGCGCCGAGTTCCTCGCGGACGAGGCGGCGCCCTCCGGCCCGTCCGGCGGCGGCATGCTCAGCGTCCCGGAGCCGCCCCCCGCCCCGGCGCTTTCCACACCCAGCGCCCCCGTACCCCCCGCCCCCGTGGCGCCGGGCTTCGCCGGCTACGGCGCCCCGCCCGCCCCCGGCGCCCCCGGCGCCGCGGCCCCCGCCGCCGCCCCGATGCCGCAGGCCTTCGGCGGCGCCCCGCCGGCCGAGGCCCGCCGCGGCGGCCGCCGCCGCGGCGCGACCCCGCCGCCCGCCACCGGCTTCGTCCCGGCGGCCGACCTGCTCGACTACCCCGACCTCCAGCTGGCCGGCCCCGACGCCCCCGCCGACCGCCGCGGCACCCTGCGCCCGGCCCCGGCCCGGCTGGAGCACGACACCCGACAGCGGATCCACCCGGGCACCCGCCTGACCGGCCTCGCCCTCCCCCGCCACGCCGTCCCGCCCCGCGTCTCGGCCGGCTCCTTCGACCACCGCTTCGACGCCGCCGCCCGCGCCGACGTCCCCTCCGACGGCACCTGGCACACCGTCACGGTGGACGAGATCCCGCTCTCCGTCAGCCCCGAGTACGTCACCGTCCCGGCCGTCGAGGAGAAGGTGTACGCGACCCTGGTGCTCGCCAACCGCACCGACCGCGCCGTCCTGGCCGGCCCGGTCGAGGTCACCGTGGACGACGAGTTCCTGCTCACCGCCGCCCTGCCGACCCTCGCCCCGGGCGGCACCCGGAGCCTGGGCATCGGCGTCACCGAGAGCGTCGAGGTGGCGCGCCGCACCGAGCTGCGCGAGTCCGCCACCGGCATGCTGAAAGGCAACAGCACCGTGCTCGACCACCGGGTGCACGTCCAACTGGCGAACCGGCTCGGCCGCCCCGTCACGGTCGAGGTGCGCGAGCGCGTGCCGGTCGCCTCGGACGCCGAGATCCGGATCGAGGAGCGCGCGGACTGGCAGGCCCCGGCCGTCCCCGCCCCGGAGTACCCGGCCGGCACCCGGCTCTGGCGGGTCGAGCTGGCGCCGGGTGGCCGCACCGAGCTGGACGGCGGCTACCAGATCAAGATCCCGGCCGGAAAGGCCATCGTCGGCGGAAACCGGAGGAACTGACAGATGACCGAAGAGACCGTTCCCCTCCCCGTCCCTCCTCCCGTTCCCGTCCCTCCTCCCGTTCCCGTTTCTCCCCCCGCCCCCGTTCCTCTCCCCCTCCCCGTCACCGCCGTCACCTGCCTGGAGGACCGCGCCCAGGTCGAGCGCTCGGTGACCGTCCACCTCACCGCGGGCGTCCAGCGGCTGCGGCTGGGCCCGCTCACGGCCCTCGCCGTGGACCGCACCCTGCGCGCCGAGTCCGCCACTCCCGGCACCCGGGTGCTGGAGGCCCGGCTGGTGCGCTCCTGGTCCCCGCGCGCGCCGCTGCCGCCCGGCCCGGCGGACTCCGCGCTGCGCCACCGGCTGCACGGGCTGGAGGCCGAGTACCGCCTCGCCGACCAGACCCGCGCCCGGCTGGAGGCCCGGCTCGCCCTGCTCGCCCAGCTGACCGCGGACCTGCTGCGCGAGGTCGGCGAGGGCGCCGGCGTCGGCGAGATCGAGCGCACCCGCTGGGCCCGCGAGCTGGACCGGGTGGACGCCGAGCGCGAGCGCCACGGCGAGGAGCTGCGCGCGACCCGGTCCCGGCTGCGCCGCCTGGACCAGGAGCGCTCCCAGGCCCTGCTGGCCCTGGACGAGGCCGAGGAGGAGCCCGCCGAGCTGCACGCCCACCTGGAGCTCACGGTCGAGGCCGAACACCCCGGCCCGGCCGAGCTGACCGTCCACCACCTGGTGCCCTGTGCGCTGTGGCGCCCGTCGTACCGCGCCACCCTGGACGCCGGCAGCCTGCGCCTGGAGTCGGAGGCGGTGGTCTGGCAGCGCACCGGCGAGGACTGGACCGGCGCCCGGCTGACCTTCTCCACCGCCCGCTCCGCCCTGGCCACCGACCCGCCGGCGCTCACCGAGGACCGGCTGGTCCTGCGCGAACGCACCGACGAGGAGCGCCGCACGGTCGAGGTCGAGCTGCGCGAGGAGGAGGTCAGCACCCTGGGCCCGGACGCCGCCGTCCCCGGCCTGGACGACGGCGGCGAGGTCCGGGTGCTGCCCGCCCCCGCGCCGGCCACCGTCCCCTCCGACGGCCGCGCCCACCGGGTCCCGCTGGGCGCCTTCACCGGCCCGGCGAGCAGCGAGTTCGCCTGCGCCCCGGAGCTGTCCCCGCTGGTCACCCGGGTGGTCCGGTTCCGCAACGCGGCCGGGCACCCGCTGCTGGCCGGCCCGGTCGAGCTGGTCCGCGGCAGCGGCTTCACCGGCCGCGGCGAGCTGCGCTTCACTGCCGCCGGCGCCGACGCCGAGCTGTCCTTCGGCAGTACGGACGGCTACCGGGTGGTCCGCGAGACCGAGGAGCGCAGCGGCACCACCGCCCTGAGCGGCCGCCGGACCACCACCCGGACCGTCCGGCTGCACCTGTCCCGCTTCTCCGGCCCGGAGGAGCACGACGAGCAGCTGGTCACGGTCCGCGAGCGGGTGCCGGTCTCCGAGGTCGCCGAGGTCGAGGTGCGGCTGCGCAAGGAGGAGTGCTCCCCGGCGCCGGACGCCTTCGACACCGAGGGCATCGTCCGCTGGGACGTCCCGCTCGGCCCGGGCGCCCGCCGCAGCCTCACCCTGGTGTACGAGGTGTCCGCCGCCGCCAAGGTGGCCGGGCTGTGACGCCGGAGCCCCGTGACGGCCGCTCAGAACCGGAAAGCGGGTAGAAAAGGAACATGATCCTCCATCTCGCCCCCCTGGACGACTGGCTGTCCGACCCCGGCCGCCCGTACACCACCGCGTCGCTGCTCACCGACGGGTTCATCCACTGCTCGGCGGACGAGCAGACGGCGCTCGCGGTGGCCAACACCTTCTTCGCCGACACCCCGGACCCGCTGATGGTGCTGCTGATCGACGAGGCACTGGTGGAGCCGATGGTCAAGTGGGAGGCCCCGCACGGCGCCCCACCGCCCGGCGCCACCCCCGGCGTGCTGTTCCCGCACATCTACGGGCGGCTGAACCGCTCCGCCGTGGTCGGCCTGGAGAAGGTCGAGCGTGGCCCGGACGGCCGCTGGGCCTCGCTCAGCCCGTGGAGCTGAGGGACCGACCGGAGCCCGTCACCCGGTCGACAGCCACCCCGGCTCACAGCCACCCCCGCTCCCGGGCCGCCATACCGGCCTGGAAGCGGGTGGTGGCGCCCAGCGAGCGCATCAGGGCCTGCAACCGCCGCTGGGTGGTCCGGGCGCTCCAGCCCAGCGAGCGGGCGATCGACTCGTCGGTCAGCCCGGCGGCCAGCAGCCCCAGCAGCTTGCGGTGGTCGGCGTCCGGCTCCGGCGAGGCGTCCCCGGTGCCGATCGCGGCCTGCAACTGCACGGCCCGCTCCCACTCGGCCTCGAACAGCGTGTCCAGTGCCTGGAGCAGCGCCGAGGGGTGGATCACGTAGGCCGCGTCCAGCACGCTGTCACCGACGCTGATCGGGATGATCGCCATCCGGTCGTCCGAGATGATCATCTTCATCGGCAGCGTCGGCCGCACCCGCGCCTCCTCGCCGTCCGCGACGCCGACCAGGATATTCCGCTCCAGGCGGCCGGGCCAGGCCACCGCCTCCCGGTCGTAGATCGTCCGGAACCGCAGGCCCTCCCGCAGCCGCCGCCGCTGCAACGGCATCGCCGAAACCGGGTCCTGGATGTACGGCGGGCGGTCGAAGCCGCGGACCTGGTACTGGCTGGTCCCGGTGATGTGCTCCAGCCGCTGGGCGATCGCCTCACCGCCGGTCAGCACCTCCACCGAGTGCGCCGGGTCGGTGTACCGCGAGGCCTCCCGGAAGGCGTCCATCAGCCGGTGCATCTCGGCCCGGGCGCTGCGCAGTTCGGACTCCCGGTGGCCGATCAGGGTCCCTATCGCCACGTCCGGGGCGACCGGCAGGTAGCGCTCCCGGTCCACCGGGGCCCGGGTGGCCATCCCCTGCTGCGCCAACCGGTCCAGCGCCCGCACGCCCTGCTGGACCGTCAGGCCGCAGCTCTCGGCCAGCTCCGCCGCCGTGGACTGCGGGTTGGCGACCAGTGCCGCGTACACCTGCCCGTCCGGCTCGGCCAGTCCCAACGGGCCGAGCGCGTGTCCGGCGGACCGCCCCAGTGCTGCATCGGACACGACGCCGTCTCCCCCTGTTCGCTCCGGAACACCCCTGCGGCGCCCGTGCTGGCGCAGTCCCGCCACGCGGCGGGGCCGTGCTCCGGTGGCCATCCTCGGCCACGGATCATGGCGCTGACAAGGCCGTGACCAGCGGTTGCGTCCCGGCTCACACACACGCCGGAGGGCCCCCCGCCACCACGGGCGGGGGACCCTCCGACGAACAGCGGCCGTCCGGCCCGGGTCCTACAGGCCGACCTCGCGCATCAGCTGGCCGACCTCGGGGTTGGTCAGGCGGCGCAGCCAACCCGACTTCTGGTCGCCCAGGGCGATCGGACCGAAGTGGGTGCGCACCAGCTTCTCGACCGGGAAGCCGACCTCGGCCAGCATCCGGCGGACGATGTGCTTGCGACCCTCGTGCAGGGTCACCTCGACCAGGTAGTTCTTGCCGACGTTGGAGACCACCTTGAAGCTGTCGGCGCGGGCGTAGCCGTCCTCCAGCTCCACGCCCTTGGCCAGCTGCTTGCCCAGGTCACGCGGGATCGGGCCCTGGATGGCGGCCAGGTAGGTCTTGGTCACGCCGTACTTCGGGTGGGTGAGGCGGTGGGCCAGCTCGCCGTGGTTGGTGAGCAGGATGATGCCCTCGGTCTCGGTGTCCAGCCGGCCGACGTGGAACAGCCGGGTCTCCCGGTTGGTCACGTAGTCGCCCAGGCACTGGCGGCCGTCCGGGTCCTCCATGGTGGAGACCACGCCGGCCGGCTTGTTGAGCGCGAAGAACAGGTAGGACTGGGTGGCGACGGTC
Source organism: Kitasatospora sp. NPDC029367 (assembly GCF_055569135.1). Taxonomy (NCBI): domain Bacteria; kingdom Bacillati; phylum Actinomycetota; class Actinomycetes; order Kitasatosporales; family Streptomycetaceae; genus Kitasatospora; species Kitasatospora sp. NPDC029367. Next base: position 28,012 of record NZ_JBVHYH010000012.1, on the reverse strand, counting down.
AGGCCGTCGACCTTGATCTCGTCCTTCTCCGGGTCGACCCGCTTGCCCTGCTCGGTGACCTGCTTGCCGTTGACCGCGACCCGACCCTGCTCGATCAGCTCCTCGCAGGCGCGCCGGCTGCCGACGCCGGCCCGGGCCAGCACCTTCTGCAGGCGCTCGCCCTCGGGCTCGCCGAAGGTCTTGGGCAGCTTGACGGCCGGCTTGTCGTGCCGGGCCAGCACGGCGTCCTCGATCTTGGCCTGGAGCTCGCGCGAGCGCTGCGGCTGGCGGCGCGGGTCGCCCGGGGCGCCCTGGCCCTCCCGGCGCGGGCGCGGGGCCGGGCCGGGACGCCGGCCGGTGAAGCCGCCGCGGGCCGGGGTGGCGTTCGGGCCGCCACCGAACTCGGGGCGGTCGTACCTGCGCTCCTCGGGCCGCAGCGGGCGGTCCGGGAAGCGGCGGTCGTCGCGCCGGTCGTCCCGACGGCCGCCGTCGCGCCCGTACGAACCGCCGCGCGAGCCCGAGCCGGAACCCGAGCCGCCGCCGTACGAACCGCCGCGCGAGCCGGAGCCCGAGCCGCCGCCGTAGGAGCCACCGCGCGAACCCGAACCCGAGCCCCCGCCGTACGAACCGCCACCGTACGAGCCACCGCCGTACGAGCCGCCGCGCGAACCCGAGCCCGAACCCGAGCCCGACCCGCCGCGACCGCCGCCGCTGCCGCCGCCGTAGGAGCCGCCCCGACCCCCGCCCTGTCCGCCGCGACCGCTACCGCCGCCGCTGCCGTTCCTGCCGTTGCCACTGCTACGCATCAAAGTGTCCGTACGTCGTTCCGTCTGGGATGTGCGGTCGTCTCGGCCGACCTCACCTCCCCCTACCGATCAGGCGTTGCCCGATCGGCCTCGCCACTGCCGTCCGCGGCCTGCGCGGCAGCGGCGGAGACCGCCTCCGCGATCATCGTGCCCTCCAGGGACTCCGCTTCCACGTCGTCGACCTCGGGCAGGAAGGGAGCAAGCTCCGGCAGCTCGTCCAAGCCGCGGAGCCCCATCCGTTCCAGGAAGTAGTTCGTCGTCCGATACAGGATCGCACCTGTTTCGGGCTCGGATCCGGCCTCTTCCACCAGTCCTCGCTGTACCAGGGTACGCATCACGCCGTCACAGTTCACACCGCGGACGGCGGAAACCCGCGATCTGGACACCGGCTGCCGGTAGGCGACCACCGCCAGGGTCTCCAGCGCGGCCTGGGTGAGCCGGGCCTGCTGGCCGTCCAGCAGGAAGCGGTCGACCGCCTCGGAGCAGGTCTCCCGGCTGTAGAACCGCCAGCCGCCGGCCACCAGCCGCAGGTCGAAGCCGCGCCCCTGGGCGGTGTACTCGGCGGCCAGGCCGCGCAGTGCCGCGGCCACCTCGGCCCGCGACCGCTCCAGCACCCCGGCCAGCCGCTCCTCGCCGACCGGCTCGTCGACGACCATCAGGATCGCCTCCAGCTCGGCCCGCAGCCCCGGCCCGACCGGCCCGGGCCCGAGCGGATCCGCCCCGACCGAATCAGCCGCAACCGAATCCGCCCCGGCCGCATCCGTTCCGACCGAATCCGGCGCACCGGAAGTCGACGGGGCCGACTTCTGGTGCACCACCCGGGGCTCGCCGTCCCCCGGCTCCGGAGCAACCACCGGAGCAGCTACCGGCGCCACCACCGGCTCCGGCAGCAGTACGAAGGCCGGCTCCAGCCACTCCTCCGCCCGCGGCTGCCCCGGCAGCCCGAGCGGGCGCCGCACCGGCCGCCCGCCGTCCTTCCCGCCGTCCTGCCCGCCGCTCATCGCCGCCCGTCCTCCTCCTCGGCCCGCTCCGCACCGCCGGCGGGCCGGTCGAACTCGTCCGTCACCTCGACCGGGCCCCGGCCCTCCTCGGCCACCCAGCGCACCCGCAGCTCCCCGAGCGCCTCCGGCTGCTCGAAGTCCAGCGCCCGCTCCCGGTACAGCTCCAGCAGCGCCAGGAACCGGGCGACCACCACCAGGGTGTCCGGCGCGTCCGCGACCAGCTGCTGGAAGGAGGCCTCGCCGAGCTCGGTGAGCAGCCCGACCACCAGCGCGGCCTGCTCGCGCACGCTGACCGGCGGGGTGTGGATGTGGTCCACGTACACCACCGGTTTCGGCTTGGGCTCCATCGCCTTGGCCGCCAGCTGGGCGAGCCGCTCCGCGCCGACGGTGATGACCACCTCGGGCAGCAGCTCCGCGTGCCGGGGCTCCAGCCCGACGGTCCGGGGGCGGCGCAGCAGCTCGGCCGCCCAGCGCTCGCCGAACACGGCCGCCGCCCGCTTGTACGCCCGGTACTGCAACAGCCGCGCGAACAGCAGGTCACGTGCCTCCAGCAGGGCCAGGTCCGCCTCGTCCTCGACCTCGGCCACCGGCAGCAGCCGGGCGGCCTTGAGGTCGAGCAGGGTGGCGGCCACCACCAGGAACTCGGTCGCCGCGTCCAGGTCCCAGTCCGGGCCCATCGCCCGGATGTGCGCCAGGAACTCGTCCGTCACGGTGGCCAGTGCCACCTCGGTGACGTCCAGCTTGTGCTTGGCGATCAGGCCGAGCAGCAGGTCGAAGGGGCCCTCGAAGTTGTCCAGCCGCACCCGGAAGCCGCCCCGGGACTCCTCCTCGGTGGCGTTCACGGCGCTGGCGGCTGGTTCGACGGTGCTCGGCATGGCGGTCCATCTTCACCCGCCCGCACCGGCCGTCCGGCCACGGGGCCCACCGACACGCCGCCGACACGCCGACGACCGGCCCGCCACGGACCGGCGGCACGCCGCCGCGGCGCCCAGCGGACGGGCCCTAGCGGCCGCGCAGCCGCCGGACCAGGATCGAGGCCTCACCGCGCTGCTCCAGGTCCGCCAGGACGACCGCGATGGCCTCCCGGACGATCCGCCCGCGGTCCACGGCCAGGCCGTGCTCGCCGCGCAGCACCAGCCGGGTGTGCTCCAGGTCCATGAGCTCCTCGGCGGACACGTACACGGTGATCTTCTCGTCGTGCCGCTCACGCCCGCTCGGGCGGCGCGGCGCCCGGCCGCGCGGCCGGGCGCGTCCGGCGGCGCCGGCCTGCTCCTCGGCGGCGCCGGCGTGGGAGCGGCCCGCCGGTGCGGGCGCGGTGCCGCGGCCGCCGGGCGCGGTGGCCGCGGCCGGTGCGGCGCCCTGGCCCCCGGCGGCCCGCTGGACGGGCGGCTGGCCGGGCGGCGGCACCGCGGCGGCGGGCTGCTGCTCCTGGGGCGCCTGCCGGTCGTCCTGGGGCCCCTGGGCGGCCTCGGGGCCCTCGGTGCCGTTGACGGGCCGCGCGGTCTCCGGTCTGGATGCCTCGGCGGCCGGACGCGGGGCGAGGGACGGCGACAGCGCCATCCCGCCGGTGGTCCGGAACAGCTCGTCGGCACCCGGGAGACTCACTCGGCGGGGCGGCACCGGTCGAGCACCTCCCTGGCGAGCTGGCGGTAGGCGGCGGCCCCGACCGAGTTGGTGGCGTAGGTCGTGATCGGCTCGCCGGCGACGGTGGTCTCCGGGAAGCGCACGGTCCGCCCGATGACGGTGTGGAAGACGTGCTCGCCGAACGCCTCGACGACCCGCGCCAGCACCTCGCGGCTGTGCACGGTGCGCGAGTCGTACATGGTCGCGAGGATGCCGTCCAGGCGCAGCTCGGGGTTGAGCCGCTCGCACACCTTCTCGATGGTCTCGGTCAGCAGCGCGACGCCGCGCAGTGCGAAGAACTCGCACTCCAGCGGGACGATGACGCTGTGAGCGGCCGTCAGCGCATTGACCGTCAGCAGGCCCAGCGAGGGCTGGCAGTCGATGATGACGTAGTCGTAGTCCGGCAGCAGCGGCTTGAGGGCGCGCGCCAGCGCGGACTCCCGGGCCACCTCGCTGACCAGCTGCACCTCGGCGGCGGAGAGGTCGATGTTGGAGGGCAGCAGGTCCATGCCCGGGACGGCGGTCTTGAGCAGCACCTCATCGGCCGTCAGGCCCCGCTCCATGAGCAGGTTGTAGACGGTGACGTCGAGCTCCATCGGGTTGACGCCGAGGCCGACCGAGAGCGCGCCCTGCGGGTCGAAGTCGACGAGCAGCACCCGGCGGCCGTACTCGGCCAGCGCCGCGCCCAGGTTGATGGTCGACGTGGTCTTGCCGACGCCGCCCTTCTGGTTGCACATGGCGATGATCTGGGCGGGGCCGTGCTCGGCGACCGGCGCGGGGATCGGGAAGTACGGCAGCGGACGGCCGGTCGGGCCGACCCGCTCGCGGCGCTGGCGCGCGGCGTCGGGGGCCAGCGTGGCGGCGTACTCCGGGTCCGGCTCGTACTCGGCGTCCGGGTCGTCGTAGGCGCCGTAGGCGAACTCGCCGTAGGCCAGGCCGTAGGCCGCCAAGTCGGCGTCGTGATCGGTCACCGTGGTCACCTGTGCTGTGTTCTGGCGTGCTTCGAAGGTGCGGAGTGCGACCGAGCCGACCTCGGCCGAGCCCACGGATGCCTGCCGGGCCCCGGGCTCCTCACTCGGCTGGCCGGCGGTGAGCTCCGCCAGTCCTGGCTGACCACCCCCGGGAGCAATTGTCGACTCATTCACAAGTCGTCTTACCTCCTTGGGGATCCAGGACTCTATGTCGATTCGTCAGCGTGGCAGCATGCCGACGGTTTGCGACTCTAGGCCGTTCAAGGCGTTCGCAGCAACACAATCCACGGTAGTGGGCACGATGTGTCGACTATCGGGCGGGCTGCTGTCAAGGGATGAGCAGGCCCATGACCCTAACGTTTCTGCGGGACGCCGAGGGTCGGGTGACACCACCGACGGAAATTGACGACAGAGCGACCCACCCGGTCCACCCGCTGTTCACGGGCACGCGGAAGCCCCCGACCCGAGGGCATCGGGTCGGGGGCGAACGACCGCCGCGCGGTCAGGGGGTTCAGGCGAGCACGGTCTCCAGCGTGACCGACTCCAGGCCGAAGGCCTCGGCCACGGCCGGGAAGGTGATCTGGCCCTCGTGGACGTTCAGACCCTTGGCGAGCGCCGCGTCACGGCGCAGCGCCTCCTTCCAGCCCCGGTTGGCCAGCTCCAGCACGTACGGCAGGGTGGCGTTGGTCAGCGCGTAGGTGGAGGTGTTCGGGACGGCGCCCGGCATGTTGGCCACGCAGTAGAAGACCGAGTTGTGGACCTGGAAGGTCGGCTCGTCGTGCGTGGTCGGGCGCGAGTCCTCGAAGCAGCCGCCCTGGTCGATGGCGATGTCGACGAGCACGGAGCCCGGCTTCATCCGGGAGACCAGCTCGTTGGTGACCAGCTTCGGGGCCTTGGCGCCCGGGATCAGCACGGCGCCGATGACCAGGTCGGCGTCCAGGACGGCCTTCTCCAGCTCGAAGGAGTTGGACATGATGGCCTTGATCTTGGTGCCGAAGATCCGGTCGGCCTCGCGCAGCTTGTTGATGTCGCGGTCCAGCAGGGTCACGTCGTAGCCCATGCCGATGGCGATGGTGGCCGCGTGCCAGCCGGAGACGCCACCGCCGATGACGACGGCCTTGGCCGGGTGGGTGCCGGGCACGCCGCCGGGCAGCACGCCGCGGCCGCCGGCCGGGCGCATCAGGTGGTACGAGCCGACCTGCGGGGCCAGCCGGCCCGCGACCTCGGACATCGGGGCGAGCAGCGGCAGCGCGCCGTTGCCCAGCTGCACGGTCTCGTAGGCGATAGCGGTGGTGCCGGAGGCGACCAGCGCGTCGGTGCCGGCCCGGTCGGCCGCCAGGTGCAGGTACGTGAAGAGGGTCTGGCCCTTGCGCAGCCGGTGGTACTCGGAGGCGATGGGCTCCTTGACCTTCAGCAGCAGGTCGGCCGTGGCCCACACCTCGTCGGCGGTGGGGAGGATGGTGGCGCCGGCGGCCACGTACTCCTCGTTGGGGATCGAGGAGCCGAGACCGGCGTTGTCCTCGATGTAGACCTCGTGGCCGTTGCGGACCAGCTCATGCACGCCGGCGGGCGTGATGGCCACGCGGTACTCGTGGTTCTTGACCTCGCGGGGGATGCCGACCTTCACGACTGAACACGTCCTCTTGCCATGGGGGTCCCGACCGGAGAAGACCGGTGGGCGACGCGCACGTGGGGAAGCCTCCGGGCATGCCGGGGCAGGGGATCGCTGCGCGACTGAGTTCGAGTGTAATGAAGCCCAGGCGGCCTGTCAGCCTTCCAAATCGAATAATTTCGCCGAAGACATTGGCAGGTTCGTAGGCTTCCACTGGAACCTACCTGTCATAAGTGCCGTATCAGGGCACTTCCGACGATACCTCCGAAACCCCCCTCACCACCCGCCGTCGACGCGTTCCCGCAGGTCCGCGAGGGCCGTGCCGATCGCCTCCCGGCCGCGCTCGTCGCCGATCCGGCGCAGCACGGCCAGCGCGGCCCGGTACTCCCGGTCGGCCTCCTCGAAACGGCGCTGCGCGGTGTGCGCCTCGGCGACCCGGGCCAGCAGCCGGGCCTCGGCCGCGTGGTCGCCCAGCGACTGCCGCAGCCCGAGCGCCCGCCCGTACCAGTCGGCGGCGCGCACCGCGTCGCCGAGCGCCCGGTGGCAGCCCGCCGCGCCCTCCAGGGCCCGGGCGCAGAGCGGTTCGTCGGCGACCGCGCGGGCGTGCTCCAGGGCGGCCCGGTAGTGCCCGGCGGCCTGCTCCCAGCGGCCCGCCGAGGCCTGGAGGTCGCCCAGGTTGAGCAGCGCCGCCGAGGCCCGGCGGGGGCGCCCGTTGCGCTCGGCGACGGTGAGCACCAGCTCGTGCAGCCGGTAGAGGTCGGCGGGGGCGGCCGTACCGGTCAGCGGCAGTGCCCGCAGCAGCGCGGTGACCAGCCGGCCGGCCGAGCCGTCCAGGTCCCCCTGGCCGATCGCGTCGGCCACCGCGCCGAGCAGCAGCTCCCGCTCCCCCGACAGCCAGTCCCGGGCGTGCCCGGCCGAGTCCAGCCGCAGCGCGGCGGGCAGCGGGTCGGGGGCCGGACCGTCGGCCGGGTCCAGCAGGGCGCGGGCCGACTCGGTCAGCCGGACCAGCCGCTCCAGCAACCGGGCCCGGGCGAGCTCGGTCTCGGCGGGCCGGTCCTCCTGCTCCCGCAGCCGGACCAGCCGCTGGTAGAGCCGCCCGGGCACCCGGTAGCGCGGGGTGCCGTCGGCGGCCGACGCCTCCTCGCCGAGCAGCTCCAGCTCGGCCAGCGCAGCCAGCGTCGCAGCCGCCTCCGGCACCGGGCAGCCGACCAGGGCGGAGGCGGTGCGCGGGTCGGCGGTCTGCGCCGGGGCCAGCGTGAGGGTGCGCAGCATCCGCGCCTGGGCGGCCGGCAGCCCCCGGTAGAGCAGGGTGAAGGCGCCCAGCAGCGGGTCGTTGTCGGGGACGGGCACCGGCTCGGCGGGCGCGGGCCCGGGCTTGACCCAGGTCGACGGGTCGCCGGCCGGCTCGGGCCCGGCGACCGGCTCCGCGGCGCCGTCCTGCGCCGGGGCGCCCTCCTCCTTCTTCTCCGGTGCCGCGTCGGTCCCCGGCGTCCGGCCGGCCCTGGCGGTCTTCGCGCCCTTCGCGGCCTTCCCCGCCCGGCCGCGGCCGGCGCCCTTGGCGCCCGCGGCCTCCGACTCCTCCCCCACCGCCCGGGTGAGCTCGCGCACCGCGTCGGTGACCGCGATCTTCGGGTTGCCGCGCAGCCACCGGGCGATCAGCCGCAGCGCGGCCGGCCCGGCGGCGCAGGCCTCGGCGAGGTCGGCCGCGCCGACCGGGTCGCAGGAGACCCGGGTGCCGCCCACCAGGTCGGCCAGCAGCTCCCCGGAGGCCTGCCGGTCCAGCCCGCCGAGGATCACCGGGTCGATGTCCTCGATGCCGGTGAGCGGCCCGGCCGTGGTGGCGAGCACCAGGCAGCCGGGCTCGTCGGCGAGCAGCGGCCACAGCTGCCCGGCGTCCCGGACGTCGTCCAGCACCAGCAGCACCCGGCGTCCCGCCAGGGCCTCCCGCAGGGCCACGCCGCCCGGTTCGTCCCGCCCGTGCTCGACGACGCCGGGCAGCGGCACGGCGGCCTGCGGGTCGAGCTGCTCCAGCAGCAGCCGGGCGGCCCGGCCCGGCGGCACCCGCCCGCCGTCCGGGGCGGACAGCCGGGCGAACAGCACGCCGTCCGGGTAGTCGGCGGCGACGGTCCGGGCGAAGCGGGCGGCGAGCGCCGTGCGGCCCGAGCCGGGGCGCCCGGCCAGCACCAGGACGGGGCAGCGGCCGTTCACCCGGCGGGTCGCGGCCGCCCGCAGCGCGGCCAGTTCGGTGCGCCGCCCGGCGAACAGGGCGGGCCCGGCGGGCAGCCGGTCGAGCCCCGGAACGGCGCCGGCGGGCGCGTCGGGGCCGGGGTCCATCGTCGCCGTCTTCCTCGCCACCCGTGCCACTCCCGACGTCATCCCGCGCCCGGCGTCCGGCCGGTCGGCCCGCTGCGCTCGGCGGAGGCGGCCCGGGACGGGCGCCCTGTCTGCGAAGCGTAGTTCGACCGTCCGACTGATCGGAGGTGACATCCGGTCGTACGAACCGGCGAATCACCCCAAGGCATCAACCCCGCTGGTTCGCCCACGCCCCGAACGGGGCCGGCGCCCCGACGGGCGCTCAGGCCTCGAAGGGGCGGGCCGGCCACGGCGCGTCCGGGCGGCGCAGCCCGTCCAGGCCGTCCGGGGAGGTCAGCGCGGCGTGCACGGCGAGGACGCCGGTGACCAGGGTCGGGTTGTGCAGCAGCCCGGCCTGGACCAGCCGGATCAGCTCGGGCACCGGCACCCAGGCGACCTCGATCTCCTGCTCCTCGCCCTCGGCCTCGTACCGCTCGCCCTCGGCCTCGGCGAGGTCGGTGGCCAGGAACATCCGCAGCGCCTCGTCGGTGCCGCCCGGGGAGGTGTAGTAGTCGGCCAGGATCCGCCAGGTGTCGGCCCGGCAGTGCGCCTCCTCGTACAGCTCGCGCTGGGCGGCGTGCCACGGGTTCTCGCCGGGCACGTCGAGCAGGCCGGCCGGCAGCTCCCAGAGCCGCTGGCGGACGGGGTGGCGGTACTGCCGCAGCACCAGCACCCGCTGCTTGTCGTCCAGGGCCAGCACCGAGACCGAGCCGGGGTGGGTCTGGTAGTCGCGCCGGGACCAGTTGCCGTCGGGCATCCGGACCTCCTCGCTGCGCACGCCGGTGACCCGGCCCTGGAACGGCGTCGAGCTCGCCCGGACCTCCCACTCCTCGGCCGTGTCGGCGATCACCAGGTCGCTCCGCTCGTCCATCGCTCTCCCCTTTTCGTCAGTGCGACACAATCTAACGCCGAACGGCGGCCCCGCGGGAATCGCGGGGCCGCCGTCCGGTGAACCACCGAGGCCGAAGTGAGGAACTACTCGGAGGCCGCGGTCTTGATCTCGATGGCGGCCTTGACCAGGCCCGCGAACAGCGGGTGCGGGCGGGTCGGGCGGGACTTCAGCTCCGGGTGGGCCTGGGTGGCCACCAGGTACGGGTGCACCTCGCGCGGGTACTCGACGTACTCGACCAGGTCGCCCTTGGGCGAGAGGCCGGAGAACTGCAGGCCGGTCTTCTCCAGGTCCGCGCGGTAGGCGTTGTTGACCTCGTAGCGGTGGCGGTGGCGCTCCTCGACGTACGGCTCGCCGCCGTAGACCTCGCGGACGATCGAGCCCTCGGCGAGCTTGGCCGGGTAGAGGCCCAGGCGCATGGTGCCGCCCAGGTCGCCCTTGCCGTCGACGATCGCCAGCTGCTCGGCCATGGTGGAGACGACCGGGTGCTTGGCGGCGGCGTCGAACTCGGTGGAGTTGGCTTCGGGCAGGCCGGCCAGGTTGCGGGCGGCCTCGATGACCACGCACTGCAGGCCCAGGCACAGGCCCAGCAGCGGGACCTTGTTCTCGCGGGCGAAGGTGATGGCGCCGACCTTGCCGTTGACGCCGCGGTCGCCGAAGCCGCCGGGGATGCAGATCGCGTCGACGTCGCCGAGCTGCTCGCGGGCGCCCTCGGGGGTCTCGCAGTCGTCCGAGGTGACCCACTTGATCTCGACCCGGGCGTTGTTGGCGAAGCCGCCGGCGCGCAGCGCCTCGGTCACCGACAGGTAGGCGTCCGGCAGGTCGATGTACTTGCCGACCAGGGCGACCTTGACGATGTGCTGCGGCTCGTGGACGCGGCGCAGCAGGTCGTCCCAGGTGGTCCAGTCCACGTCGCGGAACGGCAGGTCCAGGCGGCGCACCACGTAGGCGTCCAGGCCCTCGCCGTGCAGCACCTTCGGGATGTCGTAGATCGACTTCGCGTCGATGGCCGCGACCACGGCCTCCTCGTCCACGTCGCACATCAGCGAGATCTTGCGCTTGATCGCCTGCGGGACCTCGCGGTCGGCGCGCAGCACGATCGCGTCCGGCTGGATGCCGATGTTGCGCAGCGCGGCGACGGAGTGCTGGGTGGGCTTGGTCTTGAGCTCGCCCGAGGGGCCGATGTACGGCAGCAGGGAGACGTGCACGAAGAACACGTTGTCCCGGCCGACCTCGTGGCGGACCTGGCGGACGGCCTCCAGGAACGGCAGCGACTCGATGTCGCCGACGGTGCCGCCGACCTCGGTGATCACGACGTCGACGTCCTCGGTCGCCATCCGGCGGATCCGGGACTTGATCTCGTTGGTGATGTGCGGGATGACCTGGACGGTGTCGCCCAGGTACTCGCCGCGGCGCTCCTTGGCGATGACCGTCGAGTACACCTGGCCGGTGGTGACGTTCGCCGAGCCGTGCAGGTTGGTGTCGAGGAACCGCTCGTAGTGGCCGATGTCCAGGTCGGTCTCGGCGCCGTCGTCGGTGACGAAGACCTCACCGTGCTGGAACGGGTTCATGGTGCCCGGGTCCACGTTGAGGTACGGGTCGAGCTTCTGCATCGTCACGCGCAGGCCGCGGGCCTTGAGCAGCGCGCCGAGGCTGGAGGCGGTCAGCCCCTTTCCGAGCGAAGAGGCGACACCCCCGGTGACGAAGAGGTGCTTGGTCGTCACGGCGCGGCCGTTCGCTGCCTTGCCGGAATGGGGCTGTGCCAAGAGGGGGCTCCCGTGGGTCGCGTGTCGAAAGTGACGTGGGCGGGAGGCTCGCGGCTCGCCGGGCGACGGGAGGCCGGCAGGTGCGCGGCGCTCGAAGGGTCGTCGGTTCGGCTGGTCCGGGGCGTTTGATCCCGCCGGTCCACGGGATACCAGGGTAACAGTGACCTGACCGGGACGCCTTTCGCCCCGCGCTCGGCACTCCGGGAGCGTGCGCCGGGCGCACCACCGGCGCACCATCCGCCGCACGCGTCACACCGGTCGCACCACCCACCGGACCGGGCCAGCCGGGGCGCTCCGACCGGGCCATGCCAGCCCGTCCGTTACGGCCACCCGGAGCTGATCCTTCCGGACCATCCTGCGCCGCGCCCCCGCGATGCACGGCATTTCCGCCGAATTGCGGCGCCACACGAGGCTGCGCCCGCGTGCTTCGCCCCTTTCGTCCGTCGTAAGCTGCACGAACGCATCGCGACAGCACGAGCACGCGGAGGGCGTGGGAGCGTCAGGACACTCCCGGTCCCCGATGCGCGACCGGACCTCCCCGTAATCCAGCTCCTCCCCACCCAACCCCAGGGGCTCGACCGAGCCCCGCGCGGACACTCCAGCAAGGCCCGCCAGCACCCCCCGGCGGGCCGGACGTCCCGGGGTGAACCTCCGGCCCCGCAGCCCCGCTCGCTCCTGGTTCGCCGATGCCCTGACCACATTGCGAACTGGAGATCCACGTGGCCGGCCGTATCGAGGACTACGCACTCATCGGGGACATGCAGACCGCTGCCCTGGTCAGCAGGGACGGGGCGGTGGACTGGCTCTGCCTCCCCCGCTTCGACTCGCCGGCGGTGTTCGCCGGCCTGCTCGGCACCGATGAACACGGCTTCTGGCGGATCGGACCGGCCGAGGCCGTGGCGACCGATCTCCCCGCCCCGGCCACCGCCCCCGCCGAGGCCGCCCTGCCCCGCCTCGGCGACACCGCCGCCCTGCGCGTCCCGCCGCCCACCGCCGCCGCCCCCGCCGTGCCCGCCGCCCGCCGCCGCTACCGGGGCGACTCGCTGATCCTGGAGCAGGAGTGGGACTCCCAGGGCGGCACCGTCCGGGTGATCGACTTCATGCCGCCCCGCCCGCTGGCCGGCAAGGACTCCGTGCCGCAGATGATCCGGATCGTCGAGGGCGTGGCCGGGGCCGTGCGGATGCGCTCGGCGCTGCGGATGCGCTTCTCCTACGGCCGGATCGTCCCCTGGGTGCACCGGGTCGAGCAGGCCGACGGCGGCCACCGCACCGTCGCCATGGCCGGGCCCGACTCGGTCTGGCTGGACGGCGAGGCCGAGACCTACGGGCGCGACCTCACCACCTACGCCGACTTCACCGTCCGGGCCGGCGAGCGGATCGCCTTCGCCCTCACCTGGCAGGCCTCCCACCTGGAGCCGCCGGCCGTCCCGGACGCCGAGGCGATGCTCGACGCCACCGCCGGGTTCTGGCACGACTGGGCCGACCAGTGCACCTACCAGGGCCCCTACCGGGAGGCCGTGGTCCGCTCGCTGATCACCCTCAAGGGCCTCACCTACGCCCCCACCGGCGGCATCGTCGCCGCCCCCACCACCTCCCTGCCCGAGGACATCGGCGGCGAACGCAACTGGGACTACCGCTACACCTGGCTGCGCGACGCCGCGATCACCCTCTCCTCGCTGCTGCGCACCGGCTACCGCGAGGAGGCCCGCGCCTGGCGCGAGTGGCTGCTGCGCGCGGTCGCCGGCGACCCGGAGAACCTGCAGATCATGTACGGCATCGCCGGCGAGCGCGAGCTCACCGAGTCCTCGCTGGACTGGCTGCCCGGCTACGAGGGCTCGCTGCCCGTACGGATCGGCAACGGCGCCGCCGGGCAGCTCCAACTCGACGTCTACGGCGAGGTGGTGGAGGCCCTGCACCTGGCCCACATGACCGGCCTGGTCCGCAACGACCACGCCCTCCACCTCCAGCTGCGCCTGATCGAGTACCTGGAGGACCACTGGCAGAACCCGGACGAGGGAATCTGGGAGGTCCGCGGCCCGCGCCGGCACTTCGTCCACTCCAAGGTGATGGCCTGGGTCGCCGTCGACCGCACCATCAAGCTGCTGGAGCAGACCCCCGAGGACGCCCCCTCCGACAACCACCTGGAGCGCTGGCGCGTCCTGCGCGAGACCATCCACCGGGACGTCTGCGAGAAGGGCTACGACCCCGAGCGCAACACCTTCACCCAGTACTACGGAGGCAGGGAGCTGGACGCCTCGCTGCTGCTCATCCCCCAGGTCGGCTTCCTGCCGCCGGACGACAAGCGGGTGATCGGCACCATCGAGGCGATCCAGCGCGAACTGTCCACCGAGGACGGCTTCGTGCTGCGCTACCCGACCCACGACGAGTCCGGCAACAACGTGGACGGCCTGTCCGGCCACGAGGGCGCCTTCTTGGCCTGCTCGTTCTGGCTCGCCGACGACCTCGCCATGATCGGCCGGGTGCAGGAGGCCCGCGAGCTGTTCGACCGGCTGCTCTCCCTGCGCAACGACCTCGGGCTGCTGGCCGAGGAGTGGGACCCCCGGCTCAAGCGCCAGGTCGGCAACTTCCCGCAGGCGTTCAGCCACGTCCCGCTGATCGACACCGCCCTGCGGCTGACCGCCTGCGGCGCCGCGTACCTGTCGGCCCAGCCGGACGGCGCCGATACCGACCGGGCCGCGGAGCGGGTGGAGCGGGCGAGCGTCTGAGGGCTGCTCAGCCCCGCTGCACCAACTCGTCGTAGGTGCTGAGCACCTGGGCGACGGTGGCGGCCTCGTCCGGCCAGGTCTCGGCCTGCTGCCGGCCGGCCGCCACCAGCTGCTCCCGGCGGGCCGGGTCGGCGAGCAGCCCGCGCACCGCCCGGCCGAGCGCCGCGGGATCCCCGGGCGGCACCAGCAGGGCGGCGTCGCCGACCAGTTCGGGGATGCCGCCGACGGCGGTGGCGACCACCGGCACGCCGGCCCGCATCGCCTCCTGGACCACCAGCGAACGGGCCTCCCAGCGGCTGGAGACCACCACCACGTCGGCCGCGGCCAACAGGTCGGGTACGTCGGTGCGGTAGCCGAGCAGGCGCACCGGCAGCTTCTCGGCGGCGACCCGCTCGCGCAGCGGGCCCGCCTCCGGGCCGTCCCCGGCGAGCAGCAGCAGCGGCTCCGGGTCCAGCGCGGACAGCTCGGCGGTGGCGTCCAGCAGCGCCCCGAAGGCCTTCTGCGGGACGAGCCGGCCGACCGCCAGCACCAGCGGGCGGTCCGGGCCGTCGCCGAGCAGCGCGGCCCGCGCCTCGGCCCGGCCGAGCCGGCCCTCGGGCATCGGCGGGGCGGCCACCGGGCCCAGCCGGGCGTCGGTGGCGCCCAGTTCGCGGGCCCTGGCGACCAGGTCGGAGGAGGCGCCGAGGACCAGGTCGGCGGCGCGCGCCACCCGGCGCTCCATCAGCCGCTGCAGCCGCCGCTCCATGCCGGTGGCCAGCAGCGCGTGGTGCGAGGTGACCACCAGCGGGGTCTCCGGGCGCAGGCCCGGGAAGCGGCCGGCGGTGCGCAGCGCGAGGTCGGACAGCAGGCCGGCCCGCAGCCCGTGGGCGTGCACCACGTCGGCGCCGGTGAAGGCCCGGCGCAGCTCGCCGATCGCGGTGGCGTCGCTGCGGGCCCCCGAGGTGGGGGTGATGTCGACGGTGTGGAACCGCGCGCCGGTGCGGGAGAAGCCGAACAGCGCGTCCGTACCGGCCGGTGCGCAGACCGTCACGATCACCCCGTGCGCGACCAGGCCCTGGGCCAGGGAACGCACGTGCGCACCGATGCCGCCGGTGCTGGCGGCCAGAACGAGTACCACGTGCAGCTGCCCCGGTTCCGGGGCGGCCGCGGTGGCCCGGGCAGCGGAATGGTCCACGTCGTCTCGCATCCGACTCGATCAGGTTCGCGCGCCGCTTCGCGAGGATTGCCCGCCCGGCGGCGCTCGGGACTGGAAAGCCAGTGTCCAGCCGCCACCATGCCAGGTCGGCGGCCCTCTTGGACAGTCGGCGCCACCGGGGGCGCGTCGCCGTCCCGACGGGGAGGGCCGCCGGTTCGGGCTACCGGTGGCGAGGGGCCCGGGCGGTGGCCAGCAGCTCCTCGGCGTGGGCCCGGCCCAGCTCCGAGTCCTCCAGGCCGGCCAGCATCCGGGAGAGTTCCCGCACTCGCTCCTCGTCGTTCAACACCTTGACCCCGGAACGGGTCACGGTGCCGTCGACGGTCTTCTCCACCACCAGGTGCCGGTCCGCGAACGCGGCCACCTGCGGGAGGTGGGTGACCACCACGACCTGGGCGGATTCGGCCAGTTTGGCCAGCCGGCGGCCGATCTCTACCGCGGCCTTGCCGCCGACGCCCGCGTCCACCTCGTCGAACAGGTAGGTGGGGACGGGATCGGCGCCCGCGAAGACCACCTCGACGGCGAGCATCACCCGGGACAGCTCACCGCCCGAGGCGCCCTTGGCGATCGGGCGCGGCGGGGCGCCCGGGTGCGGGGCGAGCAGCACCTCGACCTCGTCCACACCGTGCGGCCCGTACGCGACGGTACGGCCGTCCAGTTCGATGCCGGCCAGGTCGTCGACCCGGGTGATCGAGAAGGTCACCCGGGCGTGCGGCATGGCGAGTTCGGCGAGCTCCGCGGAGACGGCCTCGGCGAAGCGCCCGGCCGCGGCCTGCCGGGCGGCCGACACCTCGGCCGCCAGCTCGGCCAACTCGGCCCGCAGCTCGGTCTCCTGGGCGCCGAGCTGGTCGATCCGCTCGTCGTCGCCGTCGAGTTCGGCGAGCCGGGCGGAGCCGGCCTCGGCCCAGGCGATCACCTCGGCGAGGTCGTTCCGCTCGCCGCCGTACTTGCGCAGCAGCTGGGCCAGCACGGCCCGGCGGTCCTCGACCGCGGCGAGGCGCACCGGGTCGGCGTCCAGGTCGTCGGCGTAGCCCGCGAGGTCCCCGGCGACGTCGGCCAGCAGGTAGCCGACCTCGTTCAGCCGGTCGGCCAGGGCGGCCAGCCGCTCGTCGTGGTGGCGCACGGCCTCCAGGGCGCGCCGGGACTGGGCGAGCAGGGTGCCCGCGTCCAGCGCCTCCGGGTCGGCCGGGTCGCCGGCCAGGGCGGCGTGGGCGAGGGTCGCGGCGGAGGACAGCGCGTCGGCGTGGCCGAGCCGCTCGGCCTCGGCGGCCAGCTCGACGTCCTCCCCGGCCACCGGCTCGGCGGCGGCGATCTCGTCCAGGCCGAAGCGCAGCAGGTCGGCCTCCTGGGCGCGCTCGCGGGCCCGGGTGGTCAGCTCCTCCAGGGTGGCCGCGACCTCGCGCAGGGCCCGGTAGGTCTCCCGGTAGCGGGCCAGCGGCTCGGCGACCGCCGCGCCCGCGTAGCGGTCCAGCGCGCCGCGCTGGCGGGCCGGGCGCAGCAGCCGCTGCTGGTCGGTCTGGCCGTGCACGGCGATCAGGTCCTCGCCGAGTTCGGTGAGCAGCCCGACCGGGACGGCCCGCCCGCCGACGTACGCCCGGGAGCGGCCCTCGGCGGAGACGGTCCGGCTGATCAGCAGCGCTCCGTCGTCCAGTTCGGCCCCGGCCTCGACGGCCCGGACCGCCGCCGGGGAGTCCGCGGGCAGTTCCAGCCGGCCCTCCACCACGGCGCGGCCGGCCCCGTGGCGCACCAGGCCGGGGTCGGCGCGGCCGCCGAGCAGGAGGCCGAGGCTGGTCACCACCATGGTCTTGCCGGCGCCGGTCTCACCGGTCACGGCGGTGAAGCCGGGAGCCAGCTCGACCACCGCGTCGTCGATGACCCCAAGATCCCGTATCCGCATCTCGTCCAACACGGAGACGACCTTACGAGGTTCCGCCCCCGGAGCGCGACGAGCGGCAACGGCGCGCGGCAACTCCGTGCCGCCGGGTTCACTCCTTCCGGGGCGTTTCGGCAGTGGTGGGCACCGTGCACCACGGCAGGAAGAACTGCACCAGCGGACCGATGAGCAGCGCGTACACCACCGTGCCGACCCCGGCGGTGCCGCCGAGCAGCAGTCCGACGGCGAGCACGGTGACCTCGATGCCGGTGCGGATCAGCCGCAGCGAACGCCCGGTGCGCCGGTGCAGTCCGGTCATCAGGCCGTCGCGCGGGCCCGGGCCGAGCCGGGCACCGATGTAGAGGCCGGAGGCCACGCCGTTGAGCAGCACCGCGGCGGCCATCAGCGCGGCCCGGGCGGGCAGGCCCTGCGGGCCGTCGACCACCCGCAGGGTGAGGTCCATCGACGCGCCGATCACCAGCACGTTGGCGACGGTGCCCACGCCCGGGCGCTGGCGTAGCGGGATCCACAGCAGCAGCACCAGGGCGCCGCAGATGGTCACCCAGGCGCCCACGGTGAGGCCGAACACACGTTGCAGGCCCTGGTGGAACACGTCCCAGGGGTCGAGGCCGAGGCCGGAGCGGAGCATCAGCGCCATGCTCGTCCCGTACAGGGCGAGGCCGACGGCGAGCTGCGGGAGCCGGCGGCCCAGCGCGTGGGTGTCGCCGAGGATCCGGACGGCAAGGCCCGGCCGGGCGGGCTGCGGACCGGGGGCGCCGGACGCGGCGGCCGTCGGGGAGGCGGGCGCGGTCGAGGCAGGCTCGGTCGAGGTGGACGCGGTCGAGGTGGACGGGGAGGTGGACGCGGTCGTGCTGGCCACTGCTGCTCCTGCGGGTGGTGCTGCACCCCGGGCCGGCCCCGGTGGTGGCGGCGCGGTGGCCGCCCTGCCATCATGAAGAGGCCAAAGTGGCTCATGACAGGGCCAATTCCGAGCAAGTGGACTGATCAGCGATGGCCGACTGGCACACCACCGTCACCCCGCCCGCGCTGGCCCGGCTGCTCGCCACCGCGCGACTGCCCGAACCGGCCACCGCCCGCCGCCCCGCCTACCGCACCCTGGCCGGGCAGATCCGGCTGCTGGTCACCGAGGGCCGGCTGCCGGTCGGCGCCCGGCTGCCCGCCGAACGCGAACTCGCCTCCGCCCTGGAACTCAGCCGCACCACCGTCACCACCGCCTACGAGGCCCTGCGCGGCGACGGCTACCTGCTCAGCCGCCGCGGCGCCGGCAGCTGGACCGCCCTGCCCGAGGGCGCCCCGCCGCCCAGCAACGCCCTGCACCCCGTCCCGCCGGACGAACAGGAACGGATCCTCGACCTCGGCGTCGCCGCCCTGCCCGCCCCCCAGCCCTGGCTGGGCCGGGCCGCCGCCCGGGCCGTCGAACTGCTGCCGCAGTACGCCGCCGGGCACGGCCACTACCCCACCGGCGTCCCGGTGCTGCGCGAGGCCGTGGCCCGCCGCTACACCGAGCGCGGCCTGCCCACCACCCCCGACCAGATCCTCGTCACCACCGGCGCGATGGGCGGACTGCACCTGGTCCAGCGGGTACTGGTCGGCCGCGGCGACCGGGTCGCCGTCGAGGCCCCCAGCTACGCCCACACCCTCCAGGCGCTGCGCCTCACCGGGGCACGCCTGGTGCCGGTCCCGTACGACGCCTCCGGCGCCCGCAGGCGCTGGGACCTGGAGGAGTGGCAGCGGGTGCTGCGCGGGGCCGCCCCCAAGGTCTCGTACGTCATCCCCGACTTCCACAACCCGACCGGCGCGCTGATCGACGAGGACCAGCGCCGTCGGCTGCTGGCCGCCGCCCGGGCCGTCGGGAGCATCGTGCTGGTGGACGAGACCACCGCCGAACTCGGCTGGGGCGTACCGGAGTCCACACCGCTGCCGCGCCCGGTGGCGGCGCTGGACCGGGCCGCCCAGGTGGTCACCGTCGGCTCGGCCGGCAAGCTGCTCTGGGGCGGCCTGCGGATCGGCTGGGTCCGGGCCGCGCCCGCGCTGGTCCGGCGGCTGGCCTCCGAGCGGGTCTACAGCGACGTCGGCACTCCGGTGCTCGACCAGCTGATCGCCGCCGAGCTGCTGGGCGAACCGCTCCCCGCCGTCCGCGCCCACCAGCTGGACCGGCTGCGGGCCACCGCGCACGCCTTCGCCGCCGCACTGCCCGAGCAACTGCCGGAGTGGAGCTTCCGGCTGCCGCCCGGCGGCCTCGCGCTCTGGGTGACCACCGGCGGCCTGTCCGGCGCGGCGCTCGCCCAGGCCGGGGAGCACGCCGGGATCCGGATCGCCGCCGGCAACCGGTTCGGCTCGGACGGCGCCTTCGAGCACCACATCCGGATCCCGCTCACCGTGCCCGCCCCGGCCGTCCCCGCCGCCGTGCGGCGGCTGGCCGCGCTGGCCGCCCGCGCCACGGCGGGCGGCCGGCTCGGCTCGGCCGACGAGGGCCAGGCGCTGGCGGTCTGAGCCGCCCGGACGCTCCGGCCGGCCGTCAGCAGGGGGTGTTCGAGCGGCCGCGCCAACCCGTCACCGGGAGCGCGAACTTGGCGACCAGCCGGTCGGTGAACGGCGCCCGGTGCAGCCTGGCCAGCCGCACCGGCGTCCTCCCCCGGCGCACCTCCACCCGCGCCCCGGCGGGCAGTTCGACCGAGCGGCGCCCGTCGCACCAGAGCACCCCGTGCGGGGTCTTGGGCTGCACCTCGACCGCCAGCACCGAGTCCGGCGAGGTCACCAGCGGCCGGGCGAACAGCGCGTGCGCGGAGATCGGCACCATCAGCAGCGCCTCCACCTCCGGCCACACCACCGGCCCGCCGCCCGAGAAGGCGTACGCCGTCGAACCGGTCGGCGTCGCACAGACCACCCCGTCGCAGCCGAAGTTGGAGACCGGACGGCCGTCCACCTCGGTCACCACCTCCAGCATCCGCTCCCGGGACGCCTTCTCGATCGACGCCTCGTTCAGCGCCCAGTCCTCGTGCACCACGTCGCCGTTGGTGCGGACGATGACGTCGATCGTCATCCGCTCCTCGACCTCGTAGTCGGCGTCCACCACCCGCTCGACCACCACGGCCAGGTCGTCCCGCTCCGCCTCGGCCAGGAAGCCGACCCGGCCCAGGTTGATGCCCAGCATCGGCAGCCCGTGCGAGCGCGCCAACTCCGCGCCGCGCAGCAGCGTGCCGTCCCCGCCGGCGACCAGGATCAGCTCGCAGCCGTCCGCCGCCCCCGGCCCCTCGGCCACCTTCTCGACCCCGTCCGGCAGGTCGAGGTCCACCGCCTCCGCCTCCAGCAGCCTGATCCGCAGCCCCGACTTCAGCAGCCCGTGCACCAGGGCCTCGACGCTGCGCAGCGCCGCCTCCCGGCCGGTGTGCGCGATCAGGAAGACCGTGCGTTCTTCATCGCTCATGCCGCTGCCCTCTCCCTACGCCTGCCGGGTCGCCCTCGGCCCGGTGCGGCCGCGCCATCCAGCATGACGGGCCGGACGCTCGCAGAGCACCCTATCGGGGCCCCTCCGCGACGGCCCGGTCCGCGTCCGCGGGGTCCAGCTGCGGGGCGTCCCGGCGCATCCAGAGGAAGTACTCGACGTTCCCGGACGGCCCCGGCAGGGGGCTCGCGGTGACCGCGCGCACGCCCAGCCCCAGCTCCCACGCCTGCCCGGCGACCTGCCGGACCATCTCGGCACGCAGCTGCGGGCTGCGCACCACCCCACCGCTGCCGAGCCGCTCCTTGCCGATCTCGAACTGCGGCTTGACCATCAGCACCAGGTCCGCGTCCGGGGCCGCGCAGGCGGCCAGCGCGGGCAGCACCAGGCCCAGCGAGATGAAGGAGAGATCGCCGACCACCAGGTCGACGGGGGTGCCGCCGATCGACTCCAGGGTCAGTTCACGGACGTTGGTGCGGTCCATCACCGTCACCCGCTCGTCGCTCTGCAGCGACCAGGCCAGCTGCCCGTAGCCGACGTCCACCGCCAGCACGTGGGCCGCCCCGGCCCGCAGCAGCACGTCGGTGAACCCGCCGGTGGAGGCGCCCGCGTCCAGCGCCCGGCGGCCCTCGACCACCAGGCCCTGCGGCACGAAGGCCGCGAACGCCCCGGCCAGCTTGTGCCCGCCGCGCGAGACGTAGTCGGGGTCGTTGTCGTCCTTCGCCACCACGACCGCCGCCGAGGTCTCCACCTGGGTGGCCGGCTTGGTCGCGGTGGTGCCACCGACGGTCACCCGGCCGGCCGCGATCAGCTCGGACGCGTGCTCACGCGACCGGGCCAGCTTGCGGCGGACCAGCTCCGCGTCGAGTCGGCGTCGTGCCACTGCCACTGGTGTTTCAGCTCCTACGGGTCCTGCGGATCATTCCCGGTCGAGTGCGGCCAACGCGTCGGCGAGCCGCTGGTGAACATCTTCGTACACCGCGACGTGTGCCTCGGCCGGGACCCCGTCCAGAGCCTCCAGCCGGGCCAGCCCGGCATCCACCCCGGGGTGCCCGGTGGGCAGCAGTTCGACGCCGAGCGGCCCGACCGCTGCGGCGGGCTGGGCGGGCTCGGGGGGCTGGGTGGGCTGGGCCGGCTCGGGGGGCTGGGCGGGCTCAGTCGGCTCTACGAGCTGGGCGGGCTCGGCCGGTGCGCCCGGCTCACTCGTCCCGGACATCGGGCTTCTTCGTGCTGCTGGCCTTGCGGACGGTGGTCTTCTTCGTCGCCGTGCGCTTGGCCGCCGTCCCGGCCCGGCCGACCGCCTCGGTCGGCTTCGCAGCGGCCGTCTTCTTCACCGTGGCCTTCTTGGCGACAGCGGTCTTCTTCGCCGCGGTGGCCTTCTTCGCCGGGGTGGCCGTCTTGGCCGGGGTGGTCTTCTTCGCCGGGGTGGTCTTCTTGGCGGCAGCGGTCTTCTTGGCGGCGGTGGCCTTCTTCACCACTGCGGCCTTCTCCGCCTCCGCCGCCGCCCCCTCCGCCGCCGGGTGCCCGGCCGCCGCCACGGGCCGCCGCGGTGCCACCGGCGGATCGACCTCGACCGGCTCGTCCACCTCCACCCGCTCGGCCACTATCGGCTCCGCCGCCACGCGCTCGTCCTCGAACTCCCAGCCGCGCCCGAACAGGTCGTCCGCCCGGGGCGCCGGCACCGGCTCCTCCGCCGGGTACCCGGCCGGGCCCGACCCGGCCTTGGCCACGGCCGGATCCTCCTCGACCTCGCGCAGCTTGCTCTCCAGGTACGCCAGCACCACGCCGACCTTGGTCACCTGGTCGCCGACCTTCTCGAAGGCCTTCTCCACCTCGTTGCGCGCCACCCCGACCGCCAGGTCCACCCCGGCCCGCCCGGCGGTGACGGCCTCCTCCGCCAGGGTCTGCAGCGTCTTCGCCGACGGCGGGAACTGGCCGCCCAGCCTGCGCTCGACCTCGGCCACGTCGACGCCGGTCTTCTCCAGGACCGCGGCCGCCGTGTCGACGACCCGCTTGCCGACCTCCTCCACCACCACGGCGGCGGCCGCCACCGCTCCCCGCACCGTCCTCGGCAGCATCCGGGTGCCTCCTCCGCGCCTGCACGCGCCCGCGCGCCGCGCTCCGTCGCCCTCGGCACCCGGGCGATTCCGGGCACCCCACTGACGACGCTACCGCCAAAACCCTCCTGAGGTACCGTGGCCCGGCAGTCCGCACCGTAGTGACCTGGGGATGGAGCGAGCGCCGTGGCGAACGCCGAGGAGTGCCGGGAGGCGCTGGAGCAGCTCAGCCGGAACATGGCGAAGGCCACCGGCGACGTCCGGAAGGCCGCCGCCCTCGACCGCTCGCTGAGCTGCCGGATCACCGACCTCGACCTGACCTTCACCGGGCAGCTGCGCGACGGCCGGATCCAGGACGTGGTCGCCGTGCCCGGCTCGCCCGCCGAGAAGGCCGCGATCCGGCTCACCATGACCGGCGACGACCTGCTCGCCCTGGTCGGCGGCGAACTCAACTTCGCCTCCGCCTGGGCGAGCGGCCGGATCAAGCTGGAGGCCGGCTTCCGCGACCTGCTGCGGCTGCGCACCCTGCTCTGAGGTCGTGGCCGGGCCGGGCGTCTGAGACGGACGTCCGTATCGAGGTCCGGTTCGTACGTCCGTGTCGGACGCCCGATCCGGACGCCCCGTCCTGGACACCTTGCCCTGGACGTCTTAATCGGACGTACGACTCAGACGGTCGTCTCGGACAACCGTCCAAGACGACCGTCCCGAACCACCTCAGAACCCGAGCTCGGCCAGCGCCTTCCGCCCGTCCACCGGCCCGCCGTCCGCGTCCAGCGCCGTCCAGGCCGCCGCGCACAGCGCCCGGAGGCCGTCCCAGCGGTCCCCGGCACCGGTCAGCCGCAGCGCACCGCCCTCCGCCACCGCCGTCCAGCCGCCGCACGCGAAACCGCCGCCCGCCGCCGTCACCGCCGTCACGGCCGGCTGCGCGACCAGCAGGCCTCGCAGGTCGGCCGCCAGGTACGTCGGCCGGTGCTCGACCGGGGCCGCCAGCAGCTGCGCCGGGGTGGTCACCCCGGTGAACACCAGCAGGCTGTCCACCCCGCCGTTGAAGGCGCCCTCGATGTCGGTGTCCAGCCGGTCCCCGACCACCAGCGGCCGCCGCGCACCCGTCCGCAGCACGGTCTCCCGGTGCATCGGCGGCAGCGGCTTGCCCGCCACCTCCGGGTCCACTCCGGCCGCCGCCCGCACCGCCGCCACCAGCGTCCCGTTGCCGGGCGCGATCCCCCGCGCCGTCGGCACCGTCATGTCGGTGTTGGAGGCGACCCACGGCAGCCCGCCGCGCACCGCGTACGCGGCCTCCGCCAGCTGGGCCCAGCCGACCGACGGGTCGAAGCCCTGCACCACCGCGAGCGGCTCCTCGGCCAGCGAGCGGACGGCGACCAGCCCGCGCTCGGCCAGCGCCTCCTCCAGTCCCAGCCCGCCCACCACCAGCACCTTCGCCCCGGCCGGCACCTTCTCGGCGACCACCCGGGCGGCCGCCTGGGCCGAGTTGATCACGTCCGCGGGCTCGGCCGGCACGCCCAGCTCGGTCAGGTGCTCGGCGACCACGCGCGGCGGGCGGGAGGCGTTGTTGGTCACGTACGCGAGCCGCATCCCGGCCGTCCGGGCCGCCGCCAGCGAGTCCACCGCGTGCTCGATCGCGTGCGGGCCGGCGTAGACCACGCCGTCCAGGTCCAGCAGCGCCGTGTCGTACGCCTCGGTCAGCGGGCGGTCGCTGCCGCCGGGGGCGGTCCGTCGCGCGGGGGTGGCCGTCTCGGTCATGCCTGCCCTACCTCATTCACTGCGGTTCGTCCGCGTTCTCCGCGGTTCGTCTGCTCGTCACTGCCCGCCCGGTCAGGCGTCCTCGTCGACGCCGCCCGGCTCTCCCCCGACCTGCCCGTGCACCCCCGGCTCACGGTAGCCGGGCGCTCCGGGCAGCAGCGGGCCGTAGGCTCCGGCGCGGGCCGCCAGGGTCGCCCTGGTCTGCCGCAGCGCCGCCCGGTAGTGGTCGGTCTCCGGCCGCATGGCCACCGCCAGCGCCAGGTGCTCGGCGGAGGTCTCGAAGTCGCCCAGCCTGGCCGCCGCGACCCCCCACCCGAACTGAGCGTAGTCGTCCGAGGGATCGGCCAGCGCCACCGCCCGGAAGTTCTCCAGCGCCGCCGCGTACGAACCGGCGTCGAACTGCGCCCGGGCCAGCGCCTCCCGGATGCTGCGCGAGTG
Organism: Kitasatospora sp. NPDC029367; assembly: GCF_055569135.1. Lineage (NCBI taxonomy): Bacteria > Bacillati > Actinomycetota > Actinomycetes > Kitasatosporales > Streptomycetaceae > Kitasatospora > Kitasatospora sp. NPDC029367. Next base: position 3,503 of record NZ_JBVHYH010000012.1, on the reverse strand, counting down.
CGGCTCGGCCGCCGCCGCCCGGGCCAGCAACTGCTCGGCCGCCGCCGGATGCCCCTGGGCCAGCAGCTCCGCGCCCCGCCGGAACCAGTCGTAGACGTCCCCGGCCGGCTCCCCGGGCCGCCCCTGGGCGGGCACGCCGCCCGTCGGCACGCGCTCCCCCGGCGCACCGCCGTCCAGCTGTTCCTGCCCGTCCTGCATGCCGTACCTCGCCCTCGGTCGTACACCCGCCCGACCGTTCGGCACGGGGATTCCGATCTCTCAACAACGCGTACCCGGTTACGATGCCCAGAATGAGCACACCCAGTGCAGAAGACGGAGTCGAGACTCCCGTGGGCGGCCCCGGCGATCCCGGGCACGTCGCCACCGCAGGCCTGTCCCTGTCCCCCTTCCGTGGCCTGCGCTACGTCCCCGACCGGGTCGGCGCGCTGGCCTCGGTGATGTCCCCGCCGTACGACGTCGTCGACCCGGGGCGCCGGCTCGACCTGGAGACCGCCGATCCGCACAACGTGGTCCGGCTGATCCTGCCCCGCCCGGAGCCCGAGGACGCCGGCGACCGCTCCGACCGTGACACCAAGTACCGGCACGCCGCCCGGCTGCTGGCCGCCTGGCAGCGCGAGGGCATCCTCGCCGCCGACCCGGAGCCGGCCATCTACGTCTACGAGCAGCGGGTCCCCGGCAACGGTGACGCGCCCGAACTGCTCCAGCGCGGCCTGATCGGCGCCCTCGCGGTGAGCGGCCCCGAGGCCGGCGTCGTCCTCCCCCACGAGGACGTGATGCCCCGGCCGGTCGCCGACCGGGTCGGACTGATGCGCACCACCCGGGCCAACCTCGAACCGCTGCTGCTCACCTACCGCGGCAACGGCGGCGCCTCCGGCGTCATCGAGCGGACCGTCGAGGGCGAGCCGCTGCTCTCCACCGCCACCACCGACGGCACCCACCACCGCCTGTGGGCCGTCACGGACCCCGCCGAGCTCGGCGAGATCAGCCGCGACCTGGCCACCTGCCGGGCCCTGATCGCCGACGGCCACCACCGCTGGGAGATGTACCTGCGGCTCCAGCGCGAACACCGCCACCTGCCCCGCAGCCCGTGGGACCGCGGCATGGTGCTGCTGGTGGACACCGCCCGCTACCCGCTGCGGGTCCGGGCCATCCACCGGGTGCTGTACCGGCTGCCGGTGGCCGAGGCCCTGGAGAAGCTCGGCGACCAGTGGCAGGTCAAGGAGGTCCCCGGTCCGCTGACCGCCGCCCTCCAGGCCCTCGCCGAGCAGAAGCGGCACGGCGGCAACGGCTTCGTCCTCACCGGCGGCGACGGCGTGTTCTGGCTGCTCGGCGAGCCCGAGGAGGCCCTGCTGGGGGCCACCGTGCCGCACGACCGGCCCGAGGAGTGGCGCCGTCTGGACGCCACCGTGCTGCACGCGACCCTGCTCGACCACACCTGGCACGTCCCCGACGGCCCCGACGACATCGGCTACCTGCACACCGCCGTGGCCGCCGAGCGCGAGGCCGCCCGCACCGGGGGCACCGCCGTACTACTGCACCCGGTCCGGGAGAGCGTGGTGCGACGGCTGGCCGAACAGGGCGTCACCATGCCGCGCAAGTCCACCTCGTTCGGGCCCAAGCCCGCCACCGGGCTGGTGCTGCGCAGTCTTCCGCTGGGCTAGCTCGTTTCGACCTGGGCTAGCGCCTTCCGACCGTTCCCGCCGGGCAGCAGGAACCCCCGGACGCCGTGAGGCCCTGCCGATCTCCCCCGAAGGGGCATCGGCAGGGCCTCACGGCGTGTTTCAGGGCGCTCAGGCCTGGGCGTCGCCCTCGGCCTCGGCCTTGTCAGCCTTCTCGGCCTCGTCAGCCTTGGCGTCCGCGGCACGCTCGGGGACCACGCCGTCGAAGTCCTCGTCGATCTCGAGGTCGTCCTCGTCGTAGAACTCCTCGACGTCCTCCTCGTCCTCGAAGATCACGCGGTCGTCGGAGACGTCGCCGCCGCGCTTCTTCGCCGGGGCCTCGGCCTGGTCGGCGTCCTCGTCGGCCAGCTCCGGGTCGAGCGCGTCGGTGAACTCCACACCGTCGATCTCGGCCAGGCGCTCCGAGGCGTTGGTCGAACCGTCGGTGTCGGCCTCGGCGGCCTTGGCGAACCAGTCACGGGCCTCGTCGCCACGGCCGGCCGCGATCAGCGCCTCGGCGTAGGCGTAGCGCAGGCGCGCGGTCCACGGGTGCACGGCGCTGGAGGCCAGCTCCGGGCTCTGCAGGGTGACGACGGCCGCGTCGAACTGCTCCATGTCGCTGCGGGCACCGGCCGCGACCAGGCGCATCTCCACCTGGCCGGCCTTGTCCAGCTGCTTCACCTCGGGCTCGCCGGCCATCGCCAGCGCCCGCTCCGGACGGCCCAGACCGCGCTCGCAGTCGGCCATCACGGGCCACAGGTCGGCACGACCGGTCATCCGACGGGCGGCGCGGAACTCGGTCAGCGCCTCGGAGTAACGCTGCGTCATGTACGAGGCGAAGCCGGCCGCCTCACGGACGGCGGCCACGCGGGACGCCAGCCGCAGCGCGACGCGCGAGTACTGGTAGGCCTCCTCCGCGTCACCGTCGAGCAGCCGGGCCACCATCACCAGGTTGCGGGCGACGTCGTCCGCGAGGGTCTTGGGCAGGCTCTTGAGCTCCTGACGCACGTCCGCGTCCAGCTCGAAGCCGGTGACGTCCTCCGGGATCGGCAGACGCTTGACCGGCTCGTAGTTGCCACGACGGTCGTCGTAGTCCCCACGGCCGCGCTCGCCTCCACGGTCGTCACGGTCGCGGTAGGACGGACGGTCGTCGCGACGGAAGCCGCCACCGCCCTGGCGGTCGTCACGGCGGAAGCCACCGCGGTCGCCGCCCCGGTCACCGCGGTCGCGGTTGAAGCCACCACCCTGCGGGCGGTCGCCACGGTCGCGGTTGAAGCCGCCGCGGTCGTCACGGTCCCGGTTGAAGCCACCGCCCTGCGGACGGTCGCCGCGGTCGTCGCGACGGAACCCACCACCCTGCGGACGGTCGTCGCGACGGAAGCCGCCACGGTCGTCCCGGTCACGGTTGAAACCGCCACCCTGGGGGCGGTCACCGCGGTCGCGGTTGAAGCCACCGCGGTCGTCACGGTCATCGCGACGGAACCCACTCGGGCGGTCGTCACGACGGAACCCACCACCCTGCGGACGGTCGTCACGACGGAAGCCACCACGGTCGTCACGATCCCGGTTGAAGCCGCCACCCTGGGGACGGTCGCCACGGTCGCGGTTGAAGCCACCACCCTGGGGACGGTCGCCACGGTCGCGGTTGAAGCCACCACCCTGGGGGCGGTCACCGCGGTCGCGGTTGAAGCCACCACCCTGCGGGCGGTCGTCACGGCGGAAGCCGCCACGGTCGCCACCGCGGTCGTCACGGTCGCGGAACGACGGACGGTCATCCCGACGCGGACGGTCGTCACGGTCATCGCGACGGAACCCACTCGGGCGGTCGTCACGACGGAACCCACC